>JAUNSB010000111.1:0-14276 GCA_030539375.1 Prevotella sp. | reverse complement strand
CTAATGTTGCTTGTTTATTGCTCATCTCCGATACTTAAATCGGCTGCAAAGTTACGAATAAGCGAGGACATATCAAAATAAAAAAGAGCTTTTTTAATGTTTTTTCAACAGTAATGTCCAGAAATCAACTCGTCTGGTTCATTTCTGGACATTACTGTTCAAAAAACATAATCGTTGACTTTATTTACAGTCCGCTGCCTCCAGTATCTCCGCTGCCTTCACCCTCGCCGATGCTTGGGGTGTCGCCCTTGCCTGCCGGAGTCACGCGGCTGTGGTCGATGCTCAGCTCCACCGAGTTGGCGGCATCGCGCATTGTCTGCTTGGGGTTGAACACTATCTTCGGCACGTTCAGCGCATCCTTCACGGTCACAGCCTCGGGCGTGTCCATCATTTTCGATGTCACGCTGAGGCGCAGCGATCCGAGGTCGGCAAGGTCCACGCTTATGCCCTGCCTCAGAGCCTCGCACACCACGTTGCTCAGGCTAATCAGGGCGTTGCTCACGTCGCCGGCACTCAGCGAGGTCTCTCTCACTATGTGGTCCACCACTGCCTTGTTTGTCATCTTCTGGTTTGTCTTGGGCTGTGCGTAGTAAACGGTCTGCCCCTTGCGTGTGCCTAATGGCTGCACCTTTGATTTAATTTCAAAGTCAATCATTGTTGTTAAAGTTTAAAAATTAATATTATTGTGATTATTCACTCTATTTTTACCCTCTCCAGCGACCCATGAATGGGTCACCTCAACGGGTCATTCATGGGTCGCCTGAGAGGGTCATTCATGGGTCGTTTTTACTGTTTCTTCACGAGAATGAGCGGCTCTGTTTCGGAATTTGGATTTCCATTAACAGCGTACTGGTAGTCGGTGTAGCCTGCGGCGGTGAGCGCCTCGTTCATGCCCTTCATAGCGTCAGCCCAAGTCTTACCCGCGGTGCCGTCCACCTTGATTGTGGGGTCGTCCCCATTGCCCAAGCCCACGCCCTTGGTGCAGTTATCGTAATAGCAGGCGGTGAATGTTGGGGTTGCGCCGGAGGCGCTTCCCACGATGCCGCCGATATGAAAACTTTTATCTGAATACCTGCACTTGGAATAGCAGGCGGTTAAGCTGCCGCTACCACTAAATCTCCCGATTATTCCTCCAAAAGTACATTTGTCTTTTCCAGTCAACAAGCACAAGGCATAGCATCCTGTGACGGTTCCTCCATTTTGATTTTCGCCTGCGATTCCTCCGACAGGGTCTCCAGAAACAGAGCACTCCTTCGCCACATGACAGGCTAATATCTTGCCGTCATTACAACCAACCACGCCGCCTGCATAGTTGCGGCCTTTTATCGCAGACTCTCCCGTCACATGGCAGTTCTCGATTGTGCCACCGTCATTATAACCAACCACGCCGCCTACATAGGTGGTGCCTGTTACATTGGCACCCTTCAGCGTCAGGTTCTTCACCGTTCCATGGTTATTGGCGATAAAGCCGGCGTAAATTCCTGTGGAGTAGTTGACCACAAGCCCCGTGATGGTGTGACCGTTGCCGTCGAATATGTCAAAGAAATTGCTTATCGGCGTCCAGTTGTTCTTGGCGTTTTCGCCGTCAGTGGGCATGGTGATGTCAGCCTCAAGCTTGCAGCTAAAGCTGCTGCCTTTCTCTGCCCACGCCTTCAGTCCATTGTAGTCGTAGACGTGATATATGGGTGTGCCTCCTGGTACGCTTTCCACATAGTATGACGAGCCCACCTTGAACGTCTTGTATTGTCCGGGTGTGAGCGCCTTGAGTTTAGCTGAGTTGATGGTGAATGTCTTGCTGACTATATTACCCTTGATGGACTTACTGTCATCCACAGTTTTAGGGTTTACGATGAAGCGGTATTTCCACTCCTCCGCCTGATATGGCGTGTAGCAGTAGGTGCCTAAGGAAAAGCTCGCCTCTACAGGCGCCACAATCTCGGCGAGCGCCATGCGGTGGTCCAGCTTGAATGATAGCTTCAGCGTGGTGCCGTCATAGGTGGCTGTGCCCTTGGCGGTCATCAGGTCGCTGTCGGTGTAGTTATCATGATTGCTCTGGTTAGGCTTCACTTCCCAGCTGCTGATGAGGTTATCGAAGAATTTATAGTCTTCGTCGGTATTGTTCACGTTAATTTTATCCGTCGTCATATCTTTCTGATAGGGGTAATAGAGGAAGCACTTGTCGCCATCGGCTACAGTGATTGCCGTGCCATTCTCCGGATTCCATGTCAACTCGCCGTTCACCATGCTTGCTGTGAGTTTCACGTTTGTGGCTTTAAGGTTGCTGCCGTTCACGATATACAGTCCGCACTCGTCTGTTGCCTCGAACCTCGTGTAGTAGCCTTCCTCCTTGGCTCGTGTCGCCTCAGCGCCGCCGTATCCGCCGTCAGTGATTTCAAACTCTATTGGTGTTGCCACGGGTGCGGCATCCTGCTGCATGTCTTCGTCCTGCGAGCAGGCGGCGAGGGTCATCATCACCGCTGCGAGAGCCATATAGAATAATGTCTTTGTCTTCATCTTCGTCATTGTTATATTGTTAAAACTAATTGTCATAATCTAAGTCTTCAGAACCTGCTTCATTCTCTACCCAGCCATTGCTGAAGGCGTTGCTCGTTTCGGGGACAGGGCTTCCTGCGAGGATACTCGTGGTCTCTACCTTAATCACTTCCATACTCGGTCTTACGTATGGCTTTCGTTTCTTGTTTTCTGTCATAGTTGTTTTTATGTTTTAATGAATTAATAATTTATGATTTGCGGGTCTTTGCCAGTGCAGGCGGCAATACGCGGAAAGCCTTCCGCCGATGTCGTGATGACACCTGCGGAAGGCTTCCTGTGATGTGGCTTAAAAACTGAGGCTTACGTACTACCCCCCCCCGTTAGCTCCGTGACGGTCTGCCGGGATAAGCTCCTTGTATGATGAAAGGGTAGTGCTCATTGTCTTAATTCTTAGTCTTATGTCTTAAAGTTGTTTTAAAGAGTTGCGGTGCAAAGTTACGCTTTTTTTTTCGTAATGCTGCATGCAAAGGGTGGATATTATCCGCAAATTAATGTATTTTAACGGGAAGCGCAAGCCGCTAAAGTGTGAAAAGTCTTGGTGATATGAAATAAAAGTTGTACTTTTGCGGCTGATAATGTGATGTCGCATTAAATAAAGCACAACAATGATATATCCTATAGGCATACAGACATTTGAGAAGTTGCGTGGAGAGGGTTACGTTTACGTAGACAAGACTGCGCTGATTTATAAGCTGTCGCATGAGGGCAGTGTGTATTTTCTCAGCCGCCCGCGCCGTTTCGGCAAAAGCCTGCTCCTGTCTACCATGGAGGCATATTTTCAGGGAAGGAAGGAACTGTTCAGGGGACTTGCCATAGAGAAGCTGGAAAAGAAATGGACGGTGCATCCCGTGCTGCATCTCGACCTGAATTCAGGAATGTATACCACTCCCGAGGAATTGGGCAGGGTGCTGGATGACAGCCTGTCGGAATGGGAGAGGATATATGGAGTAAAAAGGCAGAGTGACAGCTGCCATTTGCGGTTTAAGGCAATTATCAGGACAGCATGCGAAAAGACGGGTCAGAAGGTTGTGGTGCTTATCGACGAGTATGACAAGCCGCTGCTCGAAGCCATCGGCAACGAGGCTCTCACCCAAAGATACAGAGACGAGCTGAGGGCATTGTATTCGGAGCTGAAGACTTCCGACCGCTATCTGAAGTTTATCTTCCTTACGGGAGTGGCAAAGTTTGGCAAGGTAAGTATTTTCAGCGGCTTGAACAATCTTCAGGACATAAGTCTGAATGCTGACTATTCCACCATTTGCGGCATTTCCGAGGACGAGCTGCGTGACTATTTCGATGAGTCGATAAGGATAATGGGAGAAAGAAACCGTGAGACCTTTGAACAGGCAAGAGCGCATCTGAAGAGAATGTACGACGGCTATCACTTCAATCAGGAATCTCCTGCAATGTATAATCCGTTCAGCCTGCTTAATGCGTTCAACTCAAAGATGTATATATCGTTCTGGTTTGCTACGGGTACGCCGACATATCTTGTCAGACTATTGCTGCAGCGTGACTATGACTTGTATGATATGGAGAATGAACAGCTGGATTTGGACGACCTGTCAAATACAGATGTGTTGTCCTCAAATATAGTCCATATTTTGTATCAAAGCGGTTATCTTACAATAAAGGACTACGATTTTGAAACCTATACCTATACCCTTGGCTTTCCCAACGAGGAAGTGTCGAGTGGCTTCAGCAGGTTCCTGCTGCCTTACTACACCGGCATTAAGGAAGAACAGACCACCGGCTTTATTTCTGATTTTACCAAGGACATTAGGGCAGGACGGGTACACGACTTTATGAAACGCCTGCAAACAGCCCTTTCCGACCGTAACTATCAAGTGGCTGGAGCAGGAGAAACAGATTTCCACAATGTAGTCTATCTTATCTTTAAACTGCTGAGCTATCGGTTGGACGTGCAGGCTGAACGTCCAACAAGCGACGGACGCATCGACATTCAGATAAAGGCAAAGGATTATGTTTATATTTTTGAACTGAAATATAACGGCACTTCCGCCGATGCCCTCCAGCAGATAGAGACCAAACGATATGCCGACCCCTTTGTCAATGACCCGCGCCATATATATAAGATAGGTGTGAATTTCTCGGGTGAGCACCGAAAGATTAGCGACTATTGGATTGCAGGTGAGGCAGAGCCTGTGAGACTGATAGGCGGGAAAGAATAGCTCCACACTCCTAATCGGGCTTGATGAATCTGGCATATAGGACCATATTGACATTGCTTTTGGCATTGACGGCTGTTGTTGCAGCCAGTGCCAAGGGGGCACCGGGGAAGAAGAAGTTTCCCGGGGGGAAATGCTATATCTACCGATTTGAGCTTAAGGACAAGCAGGGCACGGACTACTCCCTGGACCGTCCGCACAGGTTCTTGTCGCGTGAGAGCGTGGAGCGCAGAAGGCGACAGAATCTGCCTGTGGACAGTACGGATTTGCCAGTCTGCGAGGGGTATCTCAGGCAGTTGAGGACAAGGGCAACCGAGGTTCTTGGCACAAGCCGCTGGAACAACACCGTGCTGGTGAGGACGGCAGACACCGCGGTGATAGAGCCGCTGGCACAGCTGCCGTTTGTAAGGTCGGTGAAGAAGGTGTGGACAGCTCCCGACTCGATTGTTCCCATAAAGGTGCCGCCGAAGGTTCACGACACTTTCAATCCTTGGGACAGCGTGAAAACCTCGTACTATGCTCAGGGACAAAAACAGATTGAAATGCACAACGGAAGTCGTCTGCACAATGCCGGATATAAGGGAAAGGGCATGACCGTTGCAGTGCTCGACGGCGGCTTCCTGAATGCTGACAAGATACCAACTTTCCAGAATGCGAGGATATTGGGAGCAAAAGACTTCGTGTATCCTGCCGCGCCATCGGTGTATGTGGTCGGGGAGCATGGCACAAAGGTGTTGTCGACAATGGCGGCAAACTGTCCCGGCGTGTTTGTCGGCACAGCCCCTGAAGCATCGTACTGGCTGCTGCGCTGTGAGGACATGGATACCGAGCAGGAAGTTGAGGAAGACTATTGGGCAATGGCTGCCGAGTTTGCCGACTCTGTAGGGGTGGACATAATCAACAGCAGCCTTGGCTACAGCACATACGATGACGGCTGCGACAGTCATGAGCGATGGCAATTGGATGGCAAGTCTACGCTGATATCGCGCACGGCGTCGATGCTTGCCGGCAAGGGCATAGTGCTGGTGAACAGTGCCGGCAACGACGGAATGAGGGCGTGGAAGAAACTCACATTTCCTGCCGATGCCTTCGACTGTCTCACTGTGGGGGCGGTGACAAGCCAGCGAACAGTGGCACCGTTCAGTGCGGTGGGGCCGACACAGGACGGCAGGGTGAAGCCCGACGTGATGGCTATGGGTGCTGAGTCTGCGGCTTTGTCGGCTCGCGGCACCATAATCCGCGAGATGGGCACTTCGTTTGCCTCGCCGACATTGTGCGGCTTGGTGGCTTGCCTGTGGCAGGCATTGCCGCATTTGAATGCACATGAGATAATGGAGCTGGTGCGAAGCGTGGGCGACAACCGCCAGCACCCCGACAACGTGCAGGGCTATGGCATACCTGATATGTGGCGTGCCCTGATGATTGGCCGCTTTGAATTGCAGAAAAGTCAGAATACCGTGCAACAGGAACAGCAAACATTACAACAAGAACAGAATCAGCAAACTCAATCAACACCGAAGATATGATTTCCAAACACTATACTCTACACGCCTTGAACTCGCTCGTGCGCCAGGCAATCGGCAACACCCTGACGCAGGAATACTGGGTGATGGCGGAACTTTCGGAAGTGCGAGAGAACCGCGGACACTGTTATATGGAACTGATTGAAAAGGCTGACAACAGCAACACCCCAATAGCCCGTGCCTCGGCAAAATGCTGGGCAAGCACATGGCTGATGATTCGCCCTCACTTCGAGCGTGTCACAGGGGAGCGTGTCCGTCCGGGCATGAAGCTGCTGCTGAGGGTCTATCCGCAGTTTCACGAGGCATACGGATTCTCGTGGATTGTAACCGACATCGACCCCACGTTCACCCTCGGCGACATGGCACGGCGCCGAGCAGAGATTATCCGCCAGCTGAAGGAGATGGGAGTGTGGAACCTGAACAAGGAGCTGCCCCTGCCGCTGTTCACCCAGCGCATTGCCGTGATAAGCAGCGACACCGCCGCAGGCTATGGCGACTTCTGCCGCCAGCTCGCAGACAATGAATACGGCTTTAAGTTCACCGTCCGCCTGTTTGCCGCAACGATGCAGGGCGAGAACGTGGAGCGGAGCGTGATAGCCGCGCTCGACAGGATAAACCTTGAAGTGGACAGCTTCGACTGCGTGGTGATAATCCGCGGCGGCGGAGCCACGAGCGACATGTCGGGCTTCGACTCGCTGCCGCTGGCCGAGAATGTGGCAAACTTCCCGCTGCCGGTAATCACCGGTATCGGCCACGACCGCGACGAGTGCATTCTCGACATGATAAGCCACACAAGGGTGAAGACCCCCACTGCCGCCGCCGCGCTGCTGATAAGCCGGCTGAAGGAGGTGAGCGACCATATCGACTCCTGCCGCGATGCAATAGCAAGCATAGTATGGGGGATTATCAACACGGAGCAGCAGCGCATACAATCGCTTGCGGCGCGTGTGCCGATGATATTCTCGGTGGTGAAGACAAAGCATACGGCAACTCTCGACATGTATATGCAGAGGTTGCATTCTGCCATACAGCAGCGGTTTGTCAGGGAGCATCACCGCATGGAGATGCTCGCGCAGCGTGCCGAGGCAATGAACCCGGAGAAGATTCTACGGCAGGGTTACAGCATAACAACGCTTAACGGCAAGGCTGTGCGCAACATTTCTGAACTGAAGGCAGGGGATGTGATTGAGACACGCCTGATGCAGGGCAAGGCAATATCAACAGTAGAGACAACAAAACAAGAATAAACAATGAAATACGAAGAGGCATTACGACAACTTGAGGACATCGTGCGCAAGATGGAAAACAATGAGTTTGATATCGACCAGCTTGCCGAGCAACTTAAAAAAGCGCAGAAACTGATTGCGCTGTGCAAGAGCAAGCTGACAAAAACCGATGAGGAAATCCAGAAGATTCTGGAGGAGGGGGAGAAATAACTCCCCCTAACTCTTTATACCAAGTGAGCGATATGCTCCTCGCGGTCGCCTGCGAGCATATCCACCACAGGAATCTCAATCATGGTGTAGCATCCCGGCTGCATGCGCATTGAGGCGCGTGCCACATTAACAAGAACCTGGGCGGTGAGCGCGGGGTTGTTGATGCTCATGTTGAACTCCAGGCGCTGGTTCTGGGTCTTGCCGCTCACACCCTTGCGCACAAGGTTTACACCGTGGCCCATGTCGCGCACATCGTCTACTGATGACACGGCGAATACGTGGGTCTCGTCGCTTGCAAAATATGGGTCTGCCTTTATGGCTGCTGTCACGTCCTCGAGCTTGGCGCCGTCCTCAAGCTCCACATACACCATGCGGCGGTGGATGCCCTCACCCAGTGGGATGGTCATTGAGAGCGCGTTCTTGACGCCTTCCTTGGAGCGCACGCAAACAGAGTGGCCCATCGACATGCCGGGACCGAAGTTGGTGTAGCTCAATCCCTTCGGGGCGAGGCTCTGCATGAGGGTGCGCACGATGGAGTCGCTTCCCGGGTCCCAGCCAGCGGAGATCACGCTCACGCAGTTGTGCTCCTTGCATATTGGCATGAGGGTGTTGCGGTAGTCAAGAATGCCTGTGTGAATGTCGAAGCTGTCGACAGTGTTGATGCCAAGGGGCAGAATCTGCTTGGCATACTCCTCGCAGCTGCGCGACGGAGTGGCGAGAATAGCCACGTCGACATCCTTCAGCTCCTTGATGTCCTTCACCACTTCATACTGTGCCAGCTCGGCTGGCTTGTTCTCTGCACCGTTACGGCGCACAACGCCTGCAATCTCGAAATCATTTGAAGCCTCAAGAGCCTCGATGGTAAACTTACCGATGTTTCCGTAGCCCACTACGGCTGCTCTAATCTTTTTCATTGTGTCAGTTATTTTCTTTTTGTTTGTTGAATTTGCGGGGCAAAATTACAACAAATAAACGAAAAACACCGTTTTTATCTACTTAAAATAGATTAAAAAACGGTGCTTTCTTATGTTTTGATAGCAAAATGTGATGTTTTGCTTGCATTTTGTAAGTGAACTTAGGCTGTTTTGCTGCTTTTCTTAAAGCTGCACAGCAGGAAGCCCACAAGGAATATTATGAGCGTGCTTATTACGATGCCCAGATTGATGTGGACCAGCTGCGGAATGTCGAACCACTCGGTGAGCTTGGTCTGAAGGGCGATGAACACTAAGGCCGCCACGCCGATGATGACACCGATGACAGCCTCCTGCTTCTTTGCCTTGGGACAAAGGTAGGCGAGAAGGAACATACCCAGCACGCCGCCCGAGCATACGCTGCTGAGCGCCCACCATGCGTCGAGCGCGTTGTCGACAAACAGGAAACACAGTGCCACGCAGATGCCGAGCAGTCCCACCACGACGCTTGCCACTCGCAGCACCACCACCTTGCTCTCGTCGCTGGCGTTGGGGCGCAGGTAGGAGTAGAAGTCGGTCATAACGATAGTGCCCGACGAGGTGACTCCCGTTGCCACCGTGCTCATGCCGGCGCAGAAAATAGATGCAATGAGCAGTCCCACAAGCCCTACGGGCAATTCATGTATTATGAAATAGGGGAACACATAGTCGCTCTTGATGTCGGCGGGAAGCAGGTCGGGGTAGACGTTGTAGAATGCAAACAGGCACGAGCCAATCAAAAACAGCACAACGTTGACGGGCAGGGTGAGCATGGAGCCCCAAAATGCGCTCTTGCGTGCCTCGCCAAGGCTGGGAGCTGCACAATAGCGCTGGGTGTAGCTCTGGTCGATGGCGAAGTTGTTGAGGTTGGTGAACATTCCGTAAATAAGGCACACCCAGAAAGTGCTCTCAACCAGCGAGCCGCCGAAGCTGCCGAGCGAGAACTTCTCGTTGTCGAGGCAGATGCGGAATGCCTGCGACGGCCCCTCGGGCATGCCGGTGAGCAGCACGATGAGGCACACCACGGCTCCGATGATGAGTATGGCGCCCTGTATCGCCTCGGTCCATATCACCGATTTCAAACCGCCTTTCTGGCTGTACAGAATGATTCCGAGTCCGGTGAATGTCACCACCATCGGTATGCTCCAGCCCATAAGCACGTTCATGGGGACGGCAAGCAGATAGAGTATCGCGCCCGAGCGGCACACCTGGGTGAACAGGTAAAAAGTGGATGCATACATGCGCGCCCACCGCCCGAACCGCTCCTCAAAGTAGCTGTAGGCGCTGATGCTGCCGAGCGACCGGTAGAACGGCACGAAATATTTCATGGCAAGCAGGCCGGCAGGCAGGATGGACAGGGTGAACACAAAGGCGTTCCAGTTGCCGCTGAATGCCGACGAGCAATAGCCAAGGAAGGATATGGAGCTGCAGAACGAGGCAAAGATGGACAGGCCCACAACCCATCCGGGCACCTTGCCTCCTCCGCGTGTAAACTCCTCGCTGCTCTGCTTCTTGCGCCCGAACATGTATCCGAAGAGGATTGTGCCGACGGTGAAGATCAGAAATACTATCAGGTCAAATATGTTCATTAGTCTTTTAGGTCGATTGTTGTTTTTATTAACAAGGCGTAAGGTTTTACCAGATGTCAAGCTTGCCGTTCTTTATCGGCAGCTGCTCCAGGGCTTGCTGAATCTTTGCGCGCTCAGGGGCGTTGAACTTATGGAAAGGTGCTGCCACGAAATCGTCCTTGATAACGCCCAGCAGCGAGCAGGCGCACTTCAGACCCTTCAGATAGCTCGACCCGTGCATGCCCACGCTGTATACCGTTGTGCTTATCTGCATGATGTATTTCTGCAGGCGGCGCACCTCACTGATGTTGTCGCTCTTTGCCGCGTTGTACATTGCCACATACAGCTCGGGGAACATGTTGGCGCCGCCGTTGATGCCGCCGTGGCCGCCAAGCATCACGCATTCGCCCGTCACTTCCTCGGGACCCATGAGCATGGCAAAGTCGGGACGGTCCTTCATCGTGTACATCACCGACTGGAAGTAGGGTATGTTGGCTGAGCTGTCCTTGAAGCCGATCACTTTCTCATTCTCCGCTATGCGGTGGATGGTGCTTGGCGCGAAGTTCACCTTCACGTGGCTTGGCATGTTGTAGAGGAACAGTGGCAGCGGCAGTTCCGGCAGCAGGTCTTCGTAGAACTCGGCAAGCTCTGGCTGTCCGGTTGCAAAATAATAAGGTGCCGCGCTCACCACGGCCGAGGCGCCGCATTCGGCTGCAACCCTTGCCAGGTTTACACTCTCCACTATGGATGTGTCGGTGATGCACACCAATACAGGCAAGCGGCCGTTGTTTATCCTGCATGTCTCGCGAATCATCTGCTGGCGCAGACGGTAGCTCAGGCTCTGCTCTTCGCCTGTGGTGCCGAGGATAAACAGTCCGTGAACGCCTCCTGCGATGAGGTGCTCAATGAGGTTTTCAAGACTCTCGATGTCAAGAACGTCATTGCCCAGCAATGGCGTTACGAGTGGCGGAATGATGCCACTCAATGGTGATTTGATAGTGTTGTTCATTTTTAATGTAAGTTTGTTTTGTCTTTTCGCGCTGCAAAAGTAAGCAAATATTCTGAATTTTCAGCATAAAAAATATTAAAAAATGCTTTTTAAAAAAGATTCTTCATTCTTCATTCTTAATTCTTCGTTTTTTATTAGTACCTTTGCAAGGTATTCTTCAGAATATTATGGAAAGTAAACATTTGATAAACATCTGTGTCAAGATTTTGCTGCCGATAATACTTGGCGGCGCCATCTTGTATTGGATGTATCGTGATTTTGATTTTCAGACCATTGGGAGCGTGCTGCTCAATGAGATGGACTGGACATGGATGCTTCTGTCCTTTCCTTTCGGCATAACCGCACAGATGTTTCGCGGGTGGCGTTGGCGGCAGACTTTGGAGCCGTTGGGGCTGCATCCGCGGGTATCCACATGTACTCATGCCGTCTTTCTTTCCTATGCTGCCAGTCTTGTGGTGCCGCGCATCGGTGAGTTTACCCGTTGTGGAGTGTTGAAACGCTGTGATGGAATATCGTTTACGCAGGCTCTGGGAACAGTAGTCACTGAGCGTGCCGTTGACTCGTTGGTGATAATGCTTATTGCTGTCATTGCTTTTTTGTGTCAGATACCGGTGTTCATGACTTTCTTCTCGCAGACAGGCACGAGTATTGAGTCAATATTGAGCCGTTTCTCATGGGAGGGCTATGTCGTTACGGCAATTTGTGCATTAGCTGTTTTGGCACTTGTTCACATATTGTTGCGCAAGATGTCTATATGTAATAAGGTGAAGGCTACATTCACGGGAATATGGCAGGGGGTGCTATCGCTTCGGCATATCAGTAATGTGCCTCTGTTTATAGCCTATACGGCAGGTATATGGGGCAGTTATTTCCTGCATTACTATCTCACGTTCTTCTGTTTCGATTTCACAGAGAATCTTGGTCCCATGTGTGCTCTTGTTACCTTTGTTGTGGGCAGCTTTGCTGTGCTTGTGCCTACACCAAACGGTGCCGGCTCATGGCATTTTGCCGTAAAGACCATGCTCATGCTCTATGGAGTGGCCGACCATCGTGCGCTTTACTTCGTGCTGATTGTTCACTCGGTGCAGACGGTTTTGGTTATACTTCTCGGCATTTGGGCTTGGGTGGTGTTGGCTTTGATGAAGCGTAAGGCTGCTGCGGCAGTCGTCCCGGCACAGGTCTTACAGCAATAATGACATATAATAAAACGATAACTAAATACAATAAATATTTTAAAACAAAGAATTATGAACGAAATCAAAAATCTAAATCCTGTTTGCATCTGGAAGAATTTCCATGCTCTTACACAGGTGCCACGTCCTTCTGGACATCTTGAGAAAATACAGCAGTTCCTGCTTGACTTCGGAAAGAATGCCGGAGTGGAGACTTTCCTCGATCCTGCAGGAAACGTTGTGATGCGCAAGCCTGCTTCTCCTGGTATGGAGAACCGCAAGGGAGTGATTCTTCAGGCTCACATGGATATGGTGCCTCAGAAGACTCAGGAGAGCAACCATAATTTTGAGACCGACCCTATTGAGGCATACATTGACGGTGAGTGGGTGCGCGCCAAAGGCACTACTCTCGGTTCTGACAATGGTATGGGCGTTGCCACCATCATGGCTGTTATGGAGGATAAGACTCTGGTTCACGGTCCTGTTGAAGGACTTATTACTGCCGATGAGGAAACTGGTATGTATGGTGCCAACGACCTGCCTGAAGGACAGATGCAGGGACAGATTCTTATGAACCTCGACTCTGAGACTTGGGGACAGTTCTGTATAGGCTCTGCCGGTGGCATCAACATCACCGCAACAACTACCTATACCGAGGAGCCTGCAACTGCCGGTGCTGCTGTTTGCATCACCCTCAAGGGTATGAAGGGCGGACACTCTGGCTTGGAGATTCATCTTGGCAGAGCCAATGCCAACAAGCTCATGGCGCGTATCGTGAAGGCTGCCATAGCTCAGACTGGCGCCCGTCTTGCCACCTGGCATGGTGGAAACATGCGCAATGCCATTCCTTACGAGTGCTCTACCGTGATGACTGTAGCTGCCGACAAGGTTGAGCAGCTCAAGGCTCTCGTTGCCGACTTCAAAGCTCTCTTCGAGAGTGAGTTTGCGGAGATTGAGGATAATATCGACCTCACCGCCGTAACTGTTGACATTCCTGCGAAGCAGTTGACGGCTGCTGACGAGAAGCGCATCCTCGCAGCTATTCTTGGTTGTCATAATGGTGTGCTCCGTCAGATTCCGTCGTTCCCGTCGGTTGTCGAGACATCAAGCAACCTTGCCATCATCGACATTGCTGAAGGTAAGGTCAATGTGCGCATCCTTGCCCGCTCGGCACGCGAGAGCACGAAGGAATATATCACTGACACACTTGCCGCAACCTTCGAGCTTGCCGGTTTCACCGTTGAGACTGATGGCAGCTACTGTGGTTGGGATCCCAACACCAAGAGCGAACTGCTCGCCATGCTTACACGTGTTTATAAGGAAATGACAGGTGAGGAGGCTAATGTGGTGGTCGACCATGCTGGATTGGAGTGTTCGATCATCCTCGGCAAATATCCTGGTCTCGATGTTGTGTCGTTTGGTCCTACGCTCCGTTCGCCCCACACCACCATCGAGCGTTGCCTTATCTCCACCGTCGCTCCATATTGGGAGTTTGTGAAGAAGGCATTAGCTGAAGTGCCTGAAAAATAACAATCATAATTATACTATTGTGCGGCAGATGGAACTTTGTTCAAAGTTCCATCTGTTGTCGTTTAAATAAAATTGCTTAATACCCCTACACCTTTATTATATATATAGGAACTTTTTTCTCGACCTAAAATTATATAGGAACTTTTTCGCTATTTTTATGTTGTAAAATAGCTTTTAGGTGTGTTTTTCACTAAATACCGTGATTTGTTGGTAAAATACCGTTTTACCCCTACTTTTTTAGCGTTTTAGCGTAATTTTGTAAATCTTCACGAAAAATATTGCATTTTTATTAAATTTCTCCTCGAAATATTTTGTAGTTTAGAAAAAAGTGCGTACCTTTGCACTC
>JAUNSB010000175.1:0-2395 GCA_030539375.1 Prevotella sp. | reverse complement strand
TTCTTCATTTCCCATTCGTATGCGCAGCAGCAGAGAGGCAAGGCGTCTTATTATTCAAAACGAGCTAATGGTGCACGCACAAGTAGCGGCGAGCGATTGAATAACGACAGTCTTGTATGCGCCCACCGCACTTATCCTTTCGGCACAATGCTGAAAGTCACTAATCTTGTGAACAACAAGTGGACTATTGTAAGGGTTATAGACCGCGGTCCGTTTGGACGCGGGCGAGTTATCGATTTGTCATACGCCGCTGCCAAGGAGCTTGGAATGCTGTCACAGGGCGTTGCCTCTGTGCTGGTGGAGCCGGCAAGCAACGTGGTTATTCCGTTCCGTCCGGAGAAAAATAAGCTGCTGCCTGAGATTGATTTTGAAGTTAACGAGGGAGGTAACGACAGTGTGCCCATTTGGCATGATTATGAAAGACTGAAGGAAATGCATTCTGTCAAACCTAAAAAAATGGCTCCGAAACGCAAGGTTACAGAGCCGAAATAGGTATAGAAGTAAATTTCTTAATTTCTCATCGGATTTTAGTAGTTTTTATTCTAAGCGTATGCTCGGCAAGAACAGTGTTGCTGTTTTTTGCAGACAGCTTCAGTACAATTGTGCCGTCCTTTATTCTGTTGTCGGCAGCCACAGATGCTGTATATCTCACACCGTTGCCTGCACCAATGCTTTCCACCGTTATACCCTGTGAAATGAAAATGTGACTGTTGTTGCTCATTTCCACAATGTCGGGAGTAATGTTGTGTATTGTGTGCCGTCCCTTGTTCATAATCTCGAACGACACCCGGCAAACCTCTTTTCTGCCAAGCATTCCGTCGCCGTTTTGATCGGTAACGGTTACGTTTCGTATCTCAACGCAGTTGTGCTTTGTGTCTTGTCGGTGAGAGAGATCATCGATGCGGACCTCTCTGCCGTTATTGGTTGACATACGCACTGTGTTGTTTTCAGGTGTGTGCGTAGTATTGTTGTTTTCAGGTGTCTCGTCCTCAAACACAATGCGGTCATCGCCACTGTTTGTGGGGTCAACATATACCTCGTTGCTGGAATATCCGGAATCAGAATAGTCTCTGCCGCGGTCTGCGTCTCGTCGCTCAAGAGTGCGTCGCTTGTGGTCTTCATATTCCCTTTGGTCAGCTTTGTCGGCTGCCGAGCCGATTGCTGCACCCACAATGGCTCCGCCTGCCATGCCAACAATTGTACCAATGTCGCTTCCGCGGTAACCGCCGTTTATTCCTCCTATTGCCGAGCCAAGTATTGACCCGAGATATGCTCCCGTGACCGCACCGTTGCCAGTGTGGTACTGCGATGACGCACAGCTGCTGATGAGTATTGCTGTGGAAATTATTGCTGTTAAGTTCTTTTTCATAGCGGCATGTTTTTTATTTCTTCTAATGGCAGGTTTGTCATGTCTGCAATCTGCTGCGGTGACATCCCTGCTTTTTTCATTGTCTGAGCGATTGAAAGACGCGCCGCTTTATCTCCTTCTTCCCGTCCTTCTTCCCGTCCCGTCTCAATCACGCTACGCTGATATTGCACAGCTTCCAGATGCTTGTCGTATGAGCGCTTTTCCTCATCTGTCAGCGAGTCGTAGCGCATACACTCACGCACTTTTGCCAGTCCCGGCGCTTTTGCCGATGATTTCACCTCGTCGGTTTTCAGAAATTCAATCCACTCGTCGAGCGGAGTTGTAGCCACCTTATCGAAATTGTTTACCTGAAACAGATAGTAAATCGGGAAAATGTCGCTTACAGCCTTGCCGGCCTTTTTGTTGCCGAAGAATTTCTCGTTCTGCCCTGGTGACAGTTTCAGCACATCGTTCTCATCATGCAAGCCCCTGAACTCCGTGCTTCCCCTGTACACATAGTCCTTGCCCTGCCACAGGTCGAAGTACACGATGTTGATGGAGTATATCTTCTTGACATTGCTGTAGTCCTGGCCGAGCTGCATGTACTGTGTAATGACCTTTGACGTGCCGTAAAGTATACGGTGGAAATAGGACAGCTCACGGTCGTTCTGGATTTCAAAAATAAACAGTTGCCCTTTTGTGTCCTTGGCAAGTATGTCCACGCGGTTAAACTTGTCGGTTTCTGAGTCCATGTTGCTTTCCGACTCAAGAAACTCCTCAATCGTGAACTTCTCACCCAGAAGCGACTCCAGTAGTCCCTCAATCACCTCATGGTTAGCCTTGTTGCGCAACAGGCGCTTTATAGCCCAGTCAAATCGAATTAATTTTTCCATATTCTCAATTTTTTGCAAAAATACCCTTTTTTCTCTGTATTGCAAAATATTATGACATCTTTTAATCTTTTTTATGCGAGTTACGTTATCTTTCGTTCATGTTTGTTTCCTGCGATTATCGTAGCTGCCCACAGCAGTGAAATTATTGCTATAT
>JAUNSB010000110.1:0-14286 GCA_030539375.1 Prevotella sp. | reverse complement strand
AAGAGATAATTCATCATTCGTTAATTCAACATCGCAGCGAAGCGAGAACAATTCGTAATTCGTAACTCGTAATTCAAAATTAATAAATTATGAGCGATATATATATATTAGGTATAGAGAGCAGTTGCGACGACACCTCGGCGGCAGTGCTTAAGAACGGGGTGCTGCTGAGCAACGTCACAGCCTCGCAGGATGTACACAAGGCTTACGGCGGCGTGGTGCCCGAACTGGCATCACGTGCCCACCAGCAAAACGTGGTGCCTGTAGTTGACCAGTGCCTCAAGCGTGCAGGCATCACCAAGGAACAGCTTTCGGCTATTGCCTTCACACGCGGTCCCGGACTGATGGGCTCGCTGCTTGTGGGAGTGAGCTTTGCCAAAGGCATGGCGCGCTCGCTGGGCATTCCGCTTATTGACGTAAACCACCTGCAGGGGCATGTCATGGCACACTTCATAAAGGAGAGCGACGACGACACCAATCAGCCGCCACTGCCATTCATCTGCCTGCTGGTGAGCGGAGGCAACTCACAGATAGTGAAGGTAAACGCCTACAACGACATGGAGGTGCTTGGGCAGACCATCGACGATGCCGCAGGCGAGGCTATCGACAAGTGCTCGAAGGTGATGGGACTGGGATACCCTGGCGGACCTATCATCGACAAGCTGGCACGTCAGGGCAATCCGCATGCCTATAAGTTTGCAGAGCCTCAGATACCAGGACTAAACTACTCGTTCTCAGGACTGAAGACCTCATTCCTATACAACCTGCGCGACTGGGTGAAGGAGGAGCCCGACTTTGTGGAGCGCCATAAGGAAGACATTGCCGCCTCACTTGAGTTCACCATCGTCGACATTCTCATGCGCAAGCTACGCAAAGCTGTCAAGGAGACAGGCATCAAGCATGTGGCTGTGGCAGGAGGAGTGAGCGCCAACAACGGGCTGCGCAACGCCTTCCACGACCATGCCAGGCGCTTTGGCTGGACCATATATATTCCGAAGTTCAGCTACACCACCGACAACGCCGCCATGATTGGCATCGTGGGACACTACAAATATCTCAAGGGAGAGTTTTGCGACATCAGCGCACCGGCATTCTCGAAAGTAACATTTGAATAAATAAAAATTAAAAAATAATAACAATGGGCTTTGAAGGTAAAATTTTAAGCAGAGAACTGAGTTCGCTGCTTTGGGATTTGGAAAAAACAGTAGGTACCGCAGAGAGCTGTACCGGCGGCCGTGTTGCCGAGGCGATAGTCTCAGTTCCAGGCGCATCAAGATATTTTCATGGTGGAATAGTGTGCTACACCGATGAGGTGAAGCACAACCTTCTGGGTGTCAGCAATGACACACTTGCAGAGAAAACAGCTGTGAGCGAGGAGGTTGCAATAGAGATGGTGAAAGGTGCCTGCAAGGTGCTCGGTACCGACTATGCGCTTGCCACCACAGGCTATGCCGGTCCCACAGGAGGCGATGACGGCACCCCCGCAGGAACCATTTGGGTGGCTTGCGGCACACAGGACGAGGTGCACACAATGAAGCTTACCGAAGACCACGGCCGCGACCGTAATCTGGAGCATGCCACCACTGCGGTGATGAACATGTTGTACGAAATTCTGAAGGAGATGGCAGGACCTGAGGAAGAGGAAAAATAAAAATCGTATCAGCATATAAAAAACACTGTTAAATGCACTGTTTGTATAATAAAACAGCATCTAAATTCAAAAAAATCATTAAATTTCTGATTTTTAGTCATAATTATTTGCTGTTTCAGAAAAAATAGTGTAATTTTGCACTCTGTTTGGAATAAGTTATTAAAAAGGTCACAAAAATTTAGATAGAAATGTCGAAAATTTGTCAAATCACAGGTAAGAAGGCACAGAGAGGAAACAACGTGTCTCACTCAAAGCACCGCACCAAGCGCAGCTTTGACGTAAACCTCTTCAGCAAGAAATTCTACTATGTAGAGGAAGGTTGCTGGATTAGCATGAAGATTAGCGCTGCAGGTCTTCGCATGATTAACAAGGTAGGTCTCGACGCAGCTCTGAAGCAGGCTGTTGCTAAAGGATACTGCGAGTGGAAGGATATTAAAGTAATAGGAGAATAACGACAATGGCAAAGAAGGCAAAAGGTAACAGAGTACAGGTGATTCTGGAGTGCACTGAGCATAAGAACAGTGGCATGCCGGGAACAAGCCGTTACATCACTACCAAGAATCGTAAGAACACTCCTGACCGCATGGAGTTGATGAAGTATAACCCCATCTTGAAAAAGATGACCCTTCACAAGGAGATCAAATAATATCAGTAGTATAACGTTTTTAAAAGCAATCTAAGAAATGGCAAAGAAAGCGGTCGCTACCCTCCACGAAGGCTCAAAGGATGGTCGCGCATATTCAAAGGTAATCAAGATGGTTAAGAGCCCCAAGACTGGTGCTTACATCTTCGATGAGCAGATGGTTCGTAACGAGGACGTTAAGGACTTCTTCAAATAAATTTTAATGAGTTAAAGCAAAATTGGTTTAACAATATAAAAAAAGAGAGTGTGTCAGTTTTCTGATACACTCTTTTTTCATACTTCATTCTTCACTGACTTCGTCGATTTTCGGCTGCACCTCGGGAAAGCTCAAGCGAGCTTGGCTCTCCACTCGGTTTGCACGAAAATTCTTCATTTAATAACCACCGTTCTCAGCCAGTCTTTCATCACACCCTTATACTGGTTTTGTGAGTCACTTATCATCACCACCACCTGACTGCCGTCGTTGAGTTTCGGACCGAGACACATTCCCTCATAATTGGCAAAGTCCTTTGCCAGTCCCGTGAAGCGTGTCTTAAACTCAGTGAGCAGCTTTTTGTGAAGAGCCACCGAATATGAGCTGTCATCGGGATCCATTACATATATCTTGCAGTTTACAAAAGCCCCCACCTTCAGCTTTGGCACAAACGCCTCGCGTTCAAGCACCAGCAGCCGTCCGTCGTCGAGTGCGCACAGTGCGCTCACTCCCATGGCATACATGTCGGCAGACGATGATTTCACCACAGGCATATCCATGCGATAAGGATATTGCGCCGCGAGCTTCATGTTTTTGTCAAAACACAGCAGTCTAAGACGGTTCTCCACCTTGTTTGCTGGTGATGCCGGTGTACCGTCGACAGGCAGCGTGCTTTCGCTCATGGTCCAGAATTTCTTCGTAGCGGCACAATATGTCAGAGCCTCATATCCATAGTTGGGAGCCGAAAAGCTCATGCTGTCGGGCATTTCCAGTTCACGGCCAGTGCGCATACCGTTTTTCAGTCTATACTCCATAATCCTGTTGTCAGCCTCGCCGCTAATGAACACCGTGGAATCTTCTGCCACGTATGCTATTCCCTCCATGTCGCGGTTGGGACGGTCGGCATTGCGGTATTCATTGCTGTATGCGTGTGAAATCACCCCAGTGTCAGGGTCAATGTTGATATGGAAGATAAAGAATCCATCCGCCGTTGCCTTGTCGCTCACCACGGCATATTCATTGCCTCCGAGCCAAGTTATGCCGCTGTAGTTGCCTGCAGGCACCGTCTCGGGAAAAGTCACCTGTTTGGTAACTGTAGCCTGCAGGTCAGCCTTTTCTGCTGTCTGCGCCATTCCTGACGCAGCAATAACTGTTGGCATAGCCACAGTTAGCAGGCATCGTCTTATAGTTTCATTTTTTCTGTTGTAAAATCTCATAATGTAAACCTTAATCTATTATAAAATGTAATTTGTTCCTGCCTGCAAAAGTACAAAATAAATTCAAACCGCTGTCTACCATAAGTCATCTTTTATATTTATTTAAATAATACACGTATATTGGGGATTTTGTCCAAAACACTTATTGTAAAATATCATTCTGTACTCTTGAAAACCACCAAACTGTAACTGCGAAAATTACTAAGAAGTGCGTTAATCTTATTTAATTTCTAATTTGAAAGCATAAATAATTAAGGTCTTTTCATTAACTTTGCAGACAAATAAATAATTTGTGATTTATGAATCTTGTGAAGATGAAACTCTATGATTGGAAAAAAGAGAAAAGATATGAAGAAATACTTTTTGCTGATGTTGCTGATGTTGCAGGTGTTTGCCGTGCAGCATGTCAATGCACAGATAAACCATGATGGTGAGTTTAAGGCGATGCGCAACGCTGTGAGCGATAGCTATAACTTTTGGCTCTATATTCCTGAGGAGTATGAGGATGGTAGCCATCCGTTGCCTTTGGTGATATTTCTGCATGGTGCAAGCCTGTGCGGCAACAATCTCAACCGTGTGCGCCGCTATGGAGTGATGGATGCCATAGACAAGGGAAAGATAATTCCCACGCTTGTTGTGGCTCCGCAGAATCCGGGTGGAGCGTGGAGTCCGGCAAAGCTCAACAATCTGCTGGAGTGGATGAAGGAGAGTTATGCTGTTGACACCACTCGTGTATATGTGCTCGGCATGAGTCTCGGCGGCTATGGTACAATGGACTTCTGCGCCGCTTACCCGGAAAAGATAGCAGCAGGTATGGCACTTTGTGGAGGTTGCTCGAAGAAAGATGTGAGTGGACTGGGCAAATTGCCATTTTGGATTATGCATGGTACAGCCGACAGGGCAGTGTCGGTGCGCGAGTCGCAAAAGGTTGTGGAACAGCTGCAGCAGAACGGCAATGATACTTTGCTGCGTTACGACTGGCTGAAGGGCGGTAACCACGGTATTTTGGCACGGATTTTTTATCTGCAGAAGACCTATGACTGGCTGTTCTCACATTCTCTGTGCGACAATCCGCGCACAGTGGACAGGCATTTCGATATTACTAAGGAGGATATAGACCAGACCTATCAGGATCTGAAACTTCTGCCTCACATGTATGACAATGATTAAATGTGGCAGAACGGTTGACAAAGCATGCAAAACATTAAAATACAAAAAAAACTATGAGAAAATTAATCACTATCGTGGCTGCACTCATACTGTCGTTGTCAGCAATGGCACAGACAGCATGTTACACAAAGGAATGCAGTGACCCCAAACTCAGGAAAGAGGCAAAAAGATGGCTGAAGAAGGGGGAGTGGCGCAACGGATTCTACAAGGCTTCTGCCGACAAAAGCGTGAACGCTGTGGAGATGTACAGCCAGTACAAGAAGAACCCAGAGCAATGGCAGGCTATGTTCCGCTGGCTTGCTGAAACCGACCTGCTTGCAATAGCCAAGGGCAAGCACCAGATACCTGGAACAACGCTCGTGGCAAGCGTGGAAGACAGCAAGAATGAACCTCTCGCCAAACGTAAGTCGGAAAGTCACTATCATCACATCGACTTCCAGTATGTGGTGAAGGGTAAGGAACGCTTTGGGATAATCGACCACAACACGAGCAAGCCCAACTGTGAATATAAGCCCGACGTGATACACTATGACTACGATGTGGATAGGGCACGGATGATCGATTCTGCACCCGACAGGTTCTTTATTTTCTTTCCGTGCGACTGGCACATAGCCAAGATTGCCACCGACGATGATGACCAGACCATACGTGTGATTGTGGTAAAGCTCGACTATGTTGACTGATTCTGTTGCGGGAAAGAGTTAAATATATATAAACTTTTGCGTGTTTCAACACCGTTATGCAGAATTTTTCAAAGAAAAGTATTACCTTTGCAGCCGATTTGAATCCGTGGAGGCTCAGTGAAGAGTTGGCATAAGCCAGTCGCCCAGCGGAAAAACCCGTTTAAACAATTTAATTAAAAAATGTACGCAATCGTAGAGATTAACGGTCAGCAGTTTAAGGCAGAACAGGGCAAGAAGCTCTTCGTTCACCACATCAAGGATGCAGAGGCAGGCCAGACTGTTGAATTTGAGAAGGTATTGCTCATTGACAATGAGGGAGCAGTCCAGGTAGGTGCACCAACCGTAGAAGGTGCAAAGGTAGTATGTGAAGTACTTCACCCACTGGTGAAGGGTGACAAGGTAATCGTGTTCAAGATGAAGCGCCGCAAGGACTATCGTAAGAAGAACGGTCACCGTGAGCAGTTCACAGAGATTGAGATCAAACAAGTAATCGCTTAAAAATTAGGAGGACTAAGAAATGGCACATAAAAAAGGTGTAGGTAGTTCGAAGAACGGACGCGAGAGCGCTTCACAAAGATTAGGCGTTAAGATTTGGGGTGGTCAGGCATGTGTTGCAGGCAACGTTATCGTTCGCCAGCGCGGTACTCGCCACAATCCCGGCAAGAATGTAGGTATCGGTAAGGATGATACTCTTTATGCACTCGTTGACGGAGTAGTAAACTTCCACAAGGGTCGCAGAGACAAGAGCGTTGTATCCGTAATTCCTGCAACAGAGGCTGAAGCCTAACATTATTTCATAAAAGAAAATTTATTCCAAACAAACAACAGAATCCCATTCTCCATGCGGGGAATGGGATTTCTGCATAAACACATTAACTTATTCAACTATGATTTATAAAAAACGTATTAACATGATTATGAGAAAAAGATTTATGACAGCGGTTGCTGTCGTATTTATGGGGTGTATCGCGACAATGGCGCAAACGCCTGTGGAGAAGCATGGACAGCTGACAGTGAACAAGACACACCTGACCGACTGCCACGGACAGCCTGTGCAGCTGCGCGGCGTCAGCATGGGATGGCACAATCTGTGGCCGAGATTCTACAACCGCAGTACTGTGGCTACTCTTGCCAAGGACTGGAAGGTGGACATCGTGAGATGCTCTATTGGCGTGAGCCTCGACTCACTGTGTTACGACAAAAATCCTGAACTGGCATATAACTGTGTGGACAGCATAGTGCAGGGAGCGGTTGAGAACGGAGTGTATGTACTGGTGGATTTCCACAGCCATCCCAACAATCTGGAACTGGCAAAGACATTCTTCAATCATGTGACAGAGAAATACGGCAAGCTGCCCAATCTGCTGCTGGAGATATGGAACGAGCCCATGGAAGTGGAGTGGGCTGAGACCAAGGCATACGCCGAGAAACTGATACCGCTGATACGCAAGAAGGCCCCAAAGGCGGTGGTGATAGTGCCAACTCCGCGTTGGGACCAGGAAGTGGACAAGGCTGCCGACGACCCGATAAAAGGCATAGACAACATAATGTATTCACTGCACTATTATGCCGCCACCCACAAGCAGTATCTTCGCGACAAGGCACAATATGCCCTTGACAAAGGACTGCCGCTGTTTATGGCAGAATGTGCCGGCATGATGCACACCGGCGACGGAGTGATAGACCCAAGTGAGTGGCAGGCATGGATGGACTTTGCCGACAAGAACAGCATCAGCTGGTGTGCATGGAGCCTGAGCGACAAAGTAGAGACCTGCTCGATGCTGACACCGGGGGCACCGACATTCGGAAAAGACTGGAAACAGCAGCACCTGAAGCCATGGGCGGTGCTTGTGCGCCATTATCTCACTACTGGCAGATAATAATGAGGCGAAGACGGGCTACAAGCGCATTAATGTAAAAAATGCGGAAAAATATCGCATAAAAACGAAAATATCTGCCAAAACGTTTGGCTATTTCGGGAAAAGTGCGTACCTTTGCACCGCATTTAGAGAAATGCACCAAAGTTAATGCGCTTGTAGCTCAGTTGGTAGAGCACCTGACTCTTAATCAGGGTGTCCAGGGTTCGACCCCCTGCAGGCGTACGAAAACAGCTTAGATTCAAAAATGGATGCGCTTGTAGCTCAGTTGGTAGAGCACCTGACTCTTAATCAGGGTGTCCAGGGTTCGACCCCCTGCAGGCGTACAGAAGTTGGGAGCTTTTTGGGAAGCTTCCAACTTTTGTTTTATATGAAATAACAAAAACAAAAACAGATGGAGCAAATCATATTTAAAAATGTGGTGCCACAGGTGTTCAGCCAGCAGTCCGACCTGCATTCTGACATCTGGAACAACGAGCTTGTGCTCGACCGCGGTCACAAATATCTGATTGAGGCGGCAAGCGGCAAAGGCAAAAGTACTTTCTGTAGCTATATCCTCGGATTCCGCCGCGACTACAGCGGAAGTATCCTGTTTGACAACACCGACACCCGTACGTTTGGAGTGAGCCGCTGGGTGGACGTGCGCCGCAGCGAGGTGAGCCTGCTGTTTCAGGAACTCAGGCTGTTTCCCGAACTTACCGCAATGGAAAACGTTTTGGTAAAGAACAACCTCACCCACCACAAAAGCCGCAAGCAGATAGAAGAGTGGTTTGAAATGATGGGCATAGCCGACAAGAAGAACGTCATAGCCGGACGAATGTCGTTCGGTCAGCAGCAGCGCGTTGCAATGATGCGCGCCCTGGTGCAGCCGTTCAGCTTTATACTTGCCGACGAGCCGATAAGCCACCTTGACGACACCAACTCGCGGATAATGATGGACATCATGGAGCAGGAAGCAAAGGCACAGGGAGCAGCGATAATAGTGACCAGCATCGGCAAACATGTGGAACTGGACTATGAAAGGAGGATAAAGCTATGAACTTGATTTGGAAATTGCTGCGGCAGCACATCAGCGTGCCGCAATTGGCAGGATTCTCCCTTGCCAACCTGTTTGGAATGTTTATTGTCCTTTTAGGCTATCAGGCATACAAGGACATCCTGCCGATATTTTCCGGCGACAACTCTATTCTCGGCAACAACTACATGGTGATGAGCAAACGCATCACTACAGGCAGCACGCTGAGCGGCACTGCCAACACTTTCTCGCAAGCCGAAATCACCGACATCAGCGAACAGCGGTTTGCTGAAAAGGTGGGCAAATTCACAGCAACAGAATATAAGGTAAACGCGCGCATGGGAGTGAACGGCGTGAGCATACTCTCATCTGAACTGTTTTTTGAGAGCATTCCCGACAACTTCGTTGACGTGCCGCTCGACAGCTGGCAATGGAAGCCCGGCGACACCACCATCCCGATAGTGCTGCCCAGAAGCTATCTCACAATGTATAACTTCGGATTTGCACAAAGCCACTCAATGCCAAAAATCAGCGACGGACTCGTGGGGCTTATCGACCTTACGCTGTATATTCAGGCAAACGGCGCCAACGATGTGTACAAGGGCAAGGTGATAGGTTTCTCCAACCGTCTGAACTCGGTGCTCGTGCCGCAGGCGTTCATGGACTGGAGCAACGGGCACTATGCCCCAGGCAAGCAGTCGCAGCCGTCGCGCCTCATAATGGAAGTGGCAAACACGGGCGATGACCGCATAATAAAATATGTAGACGAGATGAACTACGAGGTGGAAGACGACAAGCTCAATGCCGAGAAAAGCACCTATCTTCTCAGAATGACGGTGTCGGCGGTGATGCTCGTGGGGCTGGTCATCTCCATCCTCAGCTTCTACATACTGATGCTCAGCGTGTATCTGCTGGTACAGAAAAATGCGGAGAAGCTGGAGAATCTGCTGCTCATAGGCTACACGCCGGCACGGGTGGCATTACCCTATCAGCTGCTCACCATTGGACTCAACCTTGCAGTGCTCGTGATCGCTCTTGTGCTGCTGGCTGTAGCACGCAACTATTACATAGGAATGATAACAATGCTGTTTCCTGAGGTGAGCGAAGGCAGCATGATGCCGGCAATACTCCTTGGCGTGGCGCTGCTCGCCTTTGTCTCTGTGATAAACATTGCAGTGATATGCCGCAAAGTAACAAACATCTGGAAACATAAGGAATAAAAGACAATGAAAATACGTATAATACTCACCACACTGTTATGTGCCGCCGTCAGCGCGGTATCGGCGCAGAGCGCCACAACACCGACCATGGCAGAGGTGCTGAAACAGATGCCCGACTCACTCCTGCCATACCTCACCCACAACGACAAGTTGGACATGATTGACTATCTTGACGCAAAGATGAAGGCTGAGGTCACCAACAAACTTGGGGGAAAATCTACGCTCGACTCCATCAGCACCGATTATCTGCACATGACGCTCAACGAGACGGTGACCATCGAAATGGGAATAGCCGCCACAGCGCAGATGACTGCCGACAGTTGCCGCCATGCCGTGTGTGTGATAACTACTTACAGAAAGCCGGCAATGGAGAGCACACTGAAATTCTACACCACAAAATGGAACGAGTGGCAGCCGGCACAGCCTATAGTGCCGGACAAAATCCTGCCGCCGACATGCCCCGACAGCTATGTTACAGCTAAATTCGGGAAAAACGTGGAAGATATAATCTTCACCCTTTCTAAACCAGCAATTGGCAACGAAAATATACAAAAAAATGGCGAAAAAGTGGAAAAAATCGCGAAATGGGGGGGGATTACAACGAAATAATCTAAAAAAATCGAAAAAACATTTGGTAGTTTGAAGAAATATTGCTACCTTTGCACCGTGTTTTTCATGGTATTAGATTATTAAGGTTAATTACAAGCTATGTTGTCGTGAGACAATGTACTTGACAGAAGATTTTTACTCCAATTTGTCTTGATTGAGATGAATTGTGAAAGAAAAGTCACGAAGTCAGGAGATTGTGAAATTTCCTGACTTCTTTTTTTTGCCGTAAAAAAAACAAGATGCAACAAGATTGCAAAAACAAATGATTACCTTTGCACCCAAAAACAGAAACATACAAAACAAATAAAAACAAAAACATTATGATTTCAGAAGTATTATCAGAATACGTACAGTCATTCTGGCATCTGCTTTGCGAGATGGCTCCCTATCTGCTTTTAGGATTCTTCATTGCTGGTCTGCTCCAGGCATTTGTGCCACGAAGCATGTTTTCACGCCATCTTGCCTCCAGCGACTGGCGCTCGGTGGTAAAGGCGGCACTGCTCGGCATACCGTTGCCGCTGTGCTCATGCGGCGTTATCCCCACCACAGCAGCGCTTCGCCGTGAGGGAGCTTCCAAAGGCGCCGCCACATCTTTTCTTATAGCCACGCCGCAGACAGGCGTTGACAGCATCATGGCTACCTATTCGGTTATGGGACCCGCGTTTGCCATTATCCGCCCCATTGCAGCGCTCGTGACATCTTTCTTCGGAGGGTGCCTTGTGAACCGCTTTGACGCTGACGCTCAGTGTGGAGCCAACAGTAACTGCGCATCCAACTCAACCCCCAACCCCCAACCCTCCTCACTCAACCCTCCACACTCCTCACTGTCATTCGCCCAGCGCATGAAGTCGGCACTCGAATACGGCTTTGTGGAGATGCTTCAGGACGTAGGCAAATGGCTGTTCATAGGTCTGCTGCTTGCAGCCTTGATAACTGTAGCCGTGCCCACACAATTTTTCGAGATATTCTCGGGCAACACTCTCGTAAGCATGCTGCTTGTGCTGCTCGTGGCAATCCCCATGTATCTCTGCGCCACAGGCAGCATACCCATTGCCGTGTCGCTCATGATAAAAGGATTGTCGCCCGGCACCGCCCTTGTGATGCTGATGGCTGGTCCGGCAAGCAACATGGCGTCGATACTCGTTGTGCGCAAGATTATGGGCAAGCGTACTCTCGGCATCTATTTGGCATCTATAATTGCCGGTTCAATCATCTGCGGACTTGCTATGGACTATCTCATGCCCCGCGAGTGGTTTGCCATCACCTCAATGGGAGCCATGACAGCAGGATGCTGCGATGCCCACGGTCCGTCGTTCATTGAGATAGCATCGGGCGTGGTGCTGCTGTTGCTGCTTGCCAACGCCTTCCTGTTCCGCCGCCTGCATCATCATCATGACACATGCGAGGCAACGGCCGATGCTGACGCGCCCACATATATAATAAAGGTGGACGGAATGAACTGCAGCCACTGCCGCGCCAATGTGGAGAACGCAATAAAGTCAGTGGCAGGTGTGACGAAGGTTGATGTGAGTCTTGAGCGCGGTGAGGCACTGGTGTGGTGTGAATGCAGTGCCGAAGAGATTCTGAAAACCGTAGATGCTTCAGGTTATGAATGTGAAGTTAGGAGGAGTTAGGAGGAATTAGAGGGAGTTAGAAGGAATTAAGGGGAGTTAAAGGACAATAGTTATAACGGCTAAAACATACGTCCTCTAACTCCCCTTAACTCCTTCTAACTCCCTTTTATATTATCAATCCTCGCTGTTTAATATCGCTATTGTGCAGCCAAGCACTCCAAGAACTGCAGCGCCGCACGCTACCGACATCACAATCGGCATGGGCAGCGTAATGCCGTTTGCCATTATAAGGTTCTGACTCTCCCAGCATTGCCGCAACAACGCGAATATCTCGTGACGGTATGCAAAGACTGCCGCCACAACAACCAGCAAAGCCAGCATAGGCGACATAATCCAGTTGAACAGCCGCCAGCGCCAAGTCTTGGGCAGCGGCATCCCCACCTGCTCGTGCCAATACTGCAATGCCTGCTCCTTCTGCTGCCGGTCTTTCACAATGCGTTTCACCACACGGCTGGTAAAGTCGGCATCATGCCGCGGCTCTGGACAAGCCTCCTGCATCAGTCTCGTCAACGTGTCATCTTTCAGTTTATCTTTTTTCATCTCTGTTTTCCAAACTTTTCTAAATCTTTTAGTGTGTCTAAATGTCCTGCAGATAAGTAAACGACCGCAGTCGCTCCCTGCCACGGTGCAGATTGCACCTTATGGTGCTCTCGTTGTAATGAGTGACGGCGGCTATCTCCTTGATGCTCATCTCCTGCATATAAAACAGAACCATACAAGTGCGCTCATGCTCGCTGAGCTGTGCAAGTGCCGCCATCAGCTGGTCGTGCCGCTCGTTCTGTTCCATCCGCTCGCCTGCCGCCGGCGGTTCCGCTATATGCTCCGTGGCTTTATAGTCTGTCACGGGCAGTCGGTTGCGCGCCGTCCGGCAATGGTCCAGCCAGATGTTGTAGGCTATGCGGTAGAGCCATGTGGAGAAGGTGGCAAACTGTCTTAGCGACCCTATGTTTTGCCAAACCCTTATGAATGTTTCCTGTGCCAGGTCGTCGCTCAGGTCCTGGCGCCCTCCCGTCTGCATCAGGAAAAATCTCTCCACCCTGTCCTTGTATCTGTCAACCAGCCTCGCAAATGCTTTCTCGTCACCCAAAAGTTTACAACGTGCAATCCACGTTTTCTCTTCAAGGTTGTTGAGCATTGTTGTCAGGTGTTGGTGTTTGGTTGTTTTCTGAATTTTGATTATATTCCGAGTTTTTCGAAATATATGCCTGACTGAAGTAACGCACTGCAGCCTGCATGAAGAACAGAGCTGCAACAATCACTCCAAAGCCAAACATTTCGCCTGTATGAGATATAGATGCGAACGCTAAGCCGATAATCAAGCAAGCCAACGCCCACGCCACACGCTTCACGCAATAGAAATAGTTGTCAGCAGCCATTGCCTTGCCAGGCTTGACAGAGAACGCGCTCCAGTTGATTTTACTGCGACTCAATGATAAGGCTTCAAGCACTTCCGGCTTTACCTCCACCCCGCTGCGCATCATGTCGGTGAGCATCTCATAGCGATGCTGCCTGTTTTTCATGTAATGCAGATAAATGAACACCACCAGACAAGGTAGTCCCAATCCGAACATAAGCAGGCTGAAATATGAAGAGAAAAGGTTGAAATACTGCCTGTTCTCATACGATTCATCCTCTATCTGGCTGCGGTGTGCCTGTAAATCCTTCTCACTGCTATTTTGTTTGCTCTCCTCCATGAGCTTAGCCTTATACGCCTCAAGCTGATATTGGTTGGTAATCTGAGCCAGTTCGCTCACATTGCCGTCCTCGTCCGTCACATTATTTATATATACTGTGTCGGTACGGTATATCACCACTGAATCGGCAGGCTTATGGGTGTCCGCTGTTCTTGCGCTGCCGCCTTTTCGTGCAGCAGCCGCCTGCATACTCACGGCAATCAGTGCCGCCGTCATCACTCTCACTGTTGTTTTCATTACGTTCATTTTTCCTTTTCGTTTTTATTGTTTATTTTCCCTTTTAGACGGGCATAAACACAATTATGTTGCAATATTACAAAAAAATTTTCAAATTCACGCCAATTATTTCAAAAAATAAAAGTATTACTGTGTCATGCACTATTTCAAAAAGATTAAAACTACACTGTACGTTTCATCAGGGAATACCCCAAAACGGGATTTAAACATTGATTATAGAATTGCAAACGTTGATTATAGAAATGCAAACGTTGAGAATAGAATCGTAAACGATGCATTTGGAACGGGGAAATGTTTATTTGTTGTTAAAATGTAAATAAAAGCGTAAATTTTGCAACTTTTACTGAAAAAATTTTTCAAAATTAAACTACACAACTACACTTTTTTGCTTAATATTCTCATTTTTAAAATATTAATGCGTGTAGGTATGTGCATGAAACTAC
>JAUNSB010000174.1:0-2406 GCA_030539375.1 Prevotella sp. | reverse complement strand
TTTTTAACGAGTACTCACCAATCTCTTTGGCACTGCAAAGTTAGAGTGTCTCTGTAAGTTTGTAAGCATAAGCACCAAAATTCTGATGAAGTGCTGTTATGAGTATAACATTTCTAGATGATACATTTACAAACTCTGCTAATGTTTGTAGGAAATATAATTCTTTCTCAGGGTTGTTGTTTGCTGCGTGTTCAAGAATCTTCCCAAATTCATCGATAAAAATAAACAAAAATCTGTTTTTAGCTTGTAATCTTTTCAGAAGCTTTGTCAATGCACTGAAAATATTCTTACTATCATCGGAAGGAGCAATTGACAATTCTCTTGACAACAACATAGACAGAGATGAATAATCTCCTACTATATTAATAAACTCAAAACTATCTGCATTCGCAAATACACTCTTTTCTGATACCAAATTAGACTTATTCTTAAGCAGGTCTTGCTCCAATGCCATTAAGAAACTGGATTTGCCAGTTCCATACGTTCCAATAATAGAAAAAGAATGAATTCCAGACTGGAAGCTATCAACTATATTGCCATACACCTTTTGTGCATTGGGCGTAACGATGTATTTGAAATTATCGTTTACACCTTGGCTTATGTTTGTGGATAAGTTAAATTTCATCGTTATTATAGTATCTATTTAACACCTCAAGTGCATCTATTCTTTTGAGGAATTGTACATTTCTGATTCCGCTATTATCTGTATAACTAATTTCTTTCGGGTATCGCTCACTCAATGAGCGAACAGATACAAGGAAAGAAGATATTGGCATACAGAATATCAATGATAGTTCTTGCAATTTATCAAAAGATACAGTTTTATCCTCTCCTGCTATATGAACCAATGCGAATAGAATTATCAAAGGATCAACTTGTTCCGCAGAAATTTCGTTGAAAGAATACTTTCCTTCATTCTCACGGATAAGACCTAGCTCTAACAAAACACTCGCATATTCTTCATTGTTTTTTGGATTTGTCGGTGCGAGGTAATTTTGCAAAAGCACTCTTATATCTTTCTTAACGGTATTCTCATTAAAGACATTTTTTTGTTCAGGAACATTACACTTCCTTTTAATGAAGGAAAGAGCTTGATTTTTATCAAATTCTTTCTTTTCACGTTGTAAATCAACAAACATTATATAATAAATACTGGCAACTGCCGTAATCACCAGCAAGTAATGTAGAATCCAAATGGTAGCTCGGTCTTCTGCAAAGGGATCTTTTCCGTCCTCATCATTAAAAATAAATCGAGCTATTTCAGTTGCTTCATCATTATGCGAAAGAGCAAATGCTCTCAGCCAAAACTTAATTGACTGAACCATATTTTTGCCGACACCGAGTTTAACAACAGCATCAGGATCTGAAAATCTATTATGGTCAACCAAATAATCATATCCTTTCTTTAGCCACATGGACTTACAAGGAAATGATTCGTGACCAGAAAAGCAGTATCTCATTTTATTGATATTTTTTTAGTTACACTTTGACTTGACCAGATAGGATCTGATTTTAACCTTACCCCATATCTGTATCAGTCTTTGTTTGCAAGAATTCGCTTTCAAAGGTATACGTTGTCTACCTTTAGGCATGTTTTCTTGCATTTTTCTATTCTTCTTTTATCTCAACATCTGGCAAAGCCTCGAATCTAACGAGGTCTTCTATGCCTACTTCAAGCATTTTGGCAATCAGCATCATTGTTTCAAGGGTTGGTTGAGCGGCATTCGTACACCACTTGCTCACCGTTGCTGGGTCTTTGCCCAGTTGGGTGGCGAGCCATTTGTTTGTTTTACCCTTTTCTGCGAGCATTACCTTAATGCGGTTAATCTTACGTTCCATATTTACACATTATTATAATATGATGCTGCAAAATTACACATTTTTTCTCAATTATGAGATTAAAAGTGCGATTTTATAAAGATATTACCCTAATTTATTGTGTTTTCTTCATGTTTTAGGCTTTAAAACCATCTTTTTTGCATGTTTATAGCCAAATAGTCCCTAAAACTCTTGTCTTTTACAGAAATTATTTATACCTTTGCACAAAACGCAAAGAAATAGAAGTATGAGTAATACTGGTAATACAAGTAATACCGAAAATATGAGTAATATGCCTAAGGGGGATATTAACCGTTTGAAGGTGGTGTTGGTGGAGAAGAAGAAAACGGCAAAGTGGCTTGCTGGACAAGTCGGTCGTGACCCTGCTACTGTCAGCAAGTGGTGTACCAATATGGTGCAGCCTACACTGGAGACCTTGCGTCAAGTCGCTTTTATCCTTGATGTGGATATAAGGGACTTGATTTGTCCTACGAAATAGAAGTTAAACATTTAATACATAACACATGGCATTACCAATAAACATAGACGAATTGCTGAAGGGCAAGACTGTAGAATGGGAGCGTTTGG
>JAUNSB010000109.1:0-14340 GCA_030539375.1 Prevotella sp. | reverse complement strand
TGTTGCTCAGGAACTTATAAATAAAGTTAAATCAAAGTGTTGCGGAATTAAGGTAGAAAAGGATTTGTTTACCAAGCATACATGTTCTTTCTTCTGGGAGCAATTGGGAAAGCCAGCAGATAATGATGAAAAACTGGTGTGGTGCAGGCAAAATGCTATCTGTAGACTCAGCGGGCAATTTCTATCCATGTACTCGATTTGCACAATATTCACTTCGTGACAAAAAGGCATGGACAATAGGCAATGTTAAAGAAGGAATCGATAAGAATAAACTACGTCCTTTCTTGACTTTAGGTCGTAAGGTACAGTCAAAGCCTGAATGCATTGACTGCGAAGTGGCAAGCGGTTGCGCATGGTGCCAAGGAGAAAACTATGATGCAGCAGAAACGCCTACCATTTATCAGCGTTCTACCGCAATCTGCAAGATGCACAAGGCACGTGTGCGTGCCAACAACTACTATTGGAACAAACTTTATCGCAAACTTGAACTGGAAGGCGAGCGTGAAGAGTATGAGAGAAATAAGCAGAAGTGTAACGATGTAATTTGCTGACAATATGCAGAAATATTTAATAATACAGCTGGATGACACGTCTGTATCGTACTGTCACTACGAGAACAACAAAACTGAACGTCACCTTATTTCCCTTGACGACTTGAAAACTGGTATCGTTTATGCTATGAAGGAGAACCTGACAATTCAGTTTGTATATCCTGATTATGAACTGCCTGAGGAATATAAAGAAGTGATAAACACTATCGACCATAGTAATATTATTTCTTCAGAATGTCAAGACAAAATCCTAAAAGAACAGGCTGACATTATTGTTTTCAATGGCTGGACGGAATTTGAACAGTATGATTTTACAGAAAGGATGGTTTGCGTATTGCGCACATCAAAGACTGACCTGTTTGAGCGATATTTATCCTTGACGGCAGTTCTTGCAAAAGTAATGCGTTTGAATATAGTCATTACAGATGTTGACACATTTACAGAAAATGATTTTGACAGCTATAAAACAGTACTAAAATCATTGTCGGATGGCATAGAACGGTTGTATGTTGACGGCAAGTCGCCCCAATTGAACATCTTAACCGACCGCATGATGCTTAACAAGATGAATAACTGCAATGCTGGTTGGGAAAATATCACGCTTGCTCCTGACGGTAAGTTCTATGTGTGTCCTGCTTTTTATCTTGCCGGTGATAACGAAAACTATGGTTTGGGTAAAGCGAAGTTCAGCATAGGTGACTTGCAGAACGGTCTTGACATCAAGAATCCGCAGTTATACCAGTTGAATCATGCTCCCCTTTGCCGTAATTGTGATGCCTACCAATGCAAACGTTGCGTGTGGCTGAACCGCAAAACTACATACGAGGTAAACACTCCAAGCCATGAGCAGTGTGTGGTGGCACACCTTGAGCGGAATGCAAGTCGCGAACTATTGACAAATATCCGTAAGCATGGAGAATTCCTGCGTGGAAAAGAAGAGATTAAGGAAATTAATTATTTAGACCCTTTTGATATTAAAGAACAATGGTAAAGAAACAAGTAGGACAGGTAACTGTCGAGGAAAAGAACGAAATCCAGACGCTTTTTGAGCGCCGTAATGGATTGAATGAGTTGGCAAAAATTGTGACTGCCGATAATACAGAACTGTACGAGAAATTGGTTAAGGACTTGGGCGAGACAGGCACGAAGTTCCAGGACTGGTGGGACCGCATGGCTGAGAAATACCAGTGGGAAAGTGTCGAAGGCGGCAACTGGGAAATAAACTTCGAGACATGTGAGATATTCTTAGTAACAGAATAATTATGGTTAATCAGTTATTATTTATTGGCACTACGGAGCTGCTTCTTATCGGCGGTATGGCTCTGTTGCTTTTTGGCGGTAAGAAACTGCCGGAAATGATGCGTGGACTCGGGCAGGGTGTCAGGGAATTTAAGAAAGGGGTAAATGAGATAAAGGAAGATGTAGAGGACAAGGGGCAAGATGACGCTGATGCAAAAGACGGTGACAACAAGAAACAAGACGCTTTATCCTCTGACGACAAAGATACGGCTAAAAACTGATGGCAAAGGGAAATAGCCAAGACATGTTGACTTTCGGCGGACACTTGGAGGTGCTCCGCCGGATGCTTTTCCGCATTATCGGCGTGGCGGGAGTGATTGCCGCCGTGGTGTTCTGCTTCAAGGATGCCACGTGGCAGCTGCTCCTTGCGCCGAGTGAATGGGACTTTGCCACATACAGGTGGATAGAAAATCTGGCTCACGCCTGCGGATATGCGAACTTCCATTTTGATGAATATCATGTGGAACTGATTGCCACCGATTTGTCGAGCCAGTTTATGACACACATCACCACTGCCGTATATCTCGGACTGCTGGGCGCCTCACCGTATATACTGTATGAACTGTTCCGCTTCACTTCCCCTGCGTTGTATGAGAATGAGCGGCGGTATTCCGTGCAGGTCGTTGTGACAGTATATGCGCTGTTTCTGCTCGGAGTGCTTATGAGCTATTATGTATTGTTCCCTATCTCATTCAGGTTTTTGGGAACATACAGCGTGGCTGAGAGGGTACACAGCACCATAACCTTGGACAGCTATGTGTCGACCTTCACCACACTTACATTGGTCATGGGCGTGGTGTTTCAGTTGCCCGTGATCGCCTTTGTGCTTGCAAAGATGGGTATTGTCACGTCAGATACGCTTTCATCGTACCGCAAACACGCCTTTCTGCTGATTATGGTCATTGCTGCGGTTATCACTCCGCCCGACCTCATGACTTTAGTCTTGGTGACAATACCATTGTACTTTTTATACGAGATAAGCATTGCAATCGTGAGAAAAGTCGAAAAACGGTGAAAAGAAGTTTCTCAGGCAAAACGTCCAACGTCCCACCCCGAGGCCTCTGAAACGCCGATAAACACAGGGATTCCGCGGGGTGTGACATGGGGTTAGAGGTCACACCCCAAGTCACACCCAAGGTGGCACCTTAAACGGTGTCTTGCTGATGCCGTATGTGTCAGTAAGAGGTTAATCAGCCAAAAACGCTTTTATCTTCATCTCATAATTTTTACTTGAAAATAAATTAGTAAACAGAGAGTTAAGAATACTTATGTCTTATCCAAAATATCCATATAAACGGAAAGTTTTATAAATATAAGTTTTAGCTATATAACTAAAAGTTTTAGCCACATAACTAAAACTTATATTTATGTAGCTAAAACTTATAGCCATAGAATTATGATAACTTTAGGGGGATTTTCAACACAATATGTGCAAAATATTATATAGAAGAAAATAAATTGTAAAAAGATAACTGTACCAGTATAGGGTAACGTCGGGTATTGCTTAGCGTATGGTTATGGTGCGACATCGTATGTGATGTAAGGTGCAACGTAGGGTGTGACATCGGACATTCCTTATAAAAATTATTATACCACTCTGCCAACGAGACAGGGCGTCTTCGTTTTTCGCCTATTACCATCATTTATACCTAAAATGTATGGCATTTCTTTTATGCAGAATTAGCCAAAATCACTTTTTTTTGTTCATTTTGGCTAAAATATTTGCATATTATATTTTATTTAATTACCTTTGCATCAAAATTTTAAAAGAAAAGTATTATGGTTTCAACTTCAATTATAGGACGTCAAAAAGAGATAGCTCAGTTGCAACGAATATATAACTCAGACAAGCCTGAATTTGTTGGCTCACCATTTTAGAATGTCTCGTTATGAGATTGCATTATGCCACATGATATTAGGCGGAATACCTTATTACATGGATCTTTTTAGGAAACCGAAGAGAATATTCAAAACAAGATTGAAGCCTTTTTAGCATCCAAGCAGCATAAGCCATCTCACTCTTTACAGGTTGTTTTAGTGACATCGTTCGGTTTAAGAGACAGGCGTGATGTTTCGTGCATAAATGCAGAAGTTACTCTTGATGATCTTTTCGCTGTAGAATAAATACCAAGGATATGCCTGATGGTTTGGTGCCGAATGAAGTGTGGCACCGGGTGCAACGTAGGGTGTGACCTCTACCCCATGTCACACCCCGCAGAATCCCTGTGTTTACCAGTGTTTCAGGCAAGTTGGGGTGTGACGTTGGACATTTCCTATAAAAACTTATTATACCACTCTGCCAACGGGGCAGGACACGACAGGAGACCTTCGTTTTTCTGAAGGTTTAGAGAAGAAAAGCGAATGCGCCGCTCCGGATGATATTTCTCATTATACACACTCAGGCTTCGCCCACTTATGCAGTTTTCAGCTTTCACCTCAACAGGAATAATCTTGTCCTCATGCTGAATCACAAACTCAATCTCTGCGCGACTGTCTGGCGACCAATAAAACGGCAGTGCATTTTCCTGTGCAGGCATAAGCGACTGGAGCACGGCATTCTCAGCCATGCTTCCCTTAAACTCAGTATAGTTGGCAGCATTGTCCATGACAACGGTAGCAGGCAGATTGGCAAGCCGGCGCAGCAGTCCGCAGTCGCAAGCATAAATCTTGAAGGCAGAGACATCGGCATATGCAGACAAGGGAAGAGCAGGTTTACTGATATTATAGATACGGTAGATCATGCCGGCATCCTCCAGCCACATCAGCGCATCCTCATAGTCCTTTGCCCTAGCACCAGGCTTTACTACTTTGAATATGAACTTACGGTTTTCCTTTGCCAACTGAGAAGGGAGAGAGTGCCAAACGGCATGAATGCGTGGTATATCCCTTGCGTCGGCATATTTTGCAAAGTCCAGTTCGTAGAGGTCAAGAATATCTTGCAACGTCTTGTCCACTTCAGCCATGCCTTTATTCTCCAGCATACATTTTACAGCCTCAGGCATTCCGCCAGATACCAGATATCGGCGATATTCCGTCTTGAGTTTATTGAGAATGATTTCCGGCAAGTTTACGGCTTCGGTCAATTCTTCGGCATAATCCCACAACTGGCTGTTGCTTGCCTTTAAAAACTCACTAAACGATATGGGGTACATCCGCTCAATCCTGACTTTGCCAACAGGAACGGTCATCTTGCGTCTTTTCACAGCCACTCCTAAAAGTGAACCGGCTGCTATGATATGATACTGAGGCGCATCCTCGCAGAAATATTTGAGACTATTTAGAGCCTCTTCACATTCCTGAATTTCATCAAAGACAATCAGGGTCTTGCCCGCGATGATGGGAACGTCACAATAAAGGGCAAGTTCCTTAACTATACGCTCCGGCGACTTTGACTGACGGAAAACAGATTTCAGTTCTTCCTGCCGGTCAAAATCAAATTTGGCACAATAGTCAAAACATTCACGTCCGAATGTTTCCATAACCCATGTCTTACCTATCTGCCGTGCACCTTTCAGCAGTAGCGGCTTACGGTTGTCAGACTCTTTCCATGCTTTCAGCCTGTCAACGATGTTTCTCCTTATTTCCATACTTTACGAAACAGCATTTTACATTAATAAGTGCAGATTTGTGCACATTTTTGCATTTTTCCGCACTTGTTGGTGCAAAATTACGGTTTTTCTTCCAATAAACCAAGAAAAAAAGTATTTTTGTTCATCGTCTGCAACAAAATTAGTAACAGACTGGTGTTTTCTCCCCTATTTTATATTTTTAAATATAAATGCTTTGTTATTTCGTTTTTTTTTATTAATTTTGCAACGTTTTTGCAAGTCTTGCACTTGCATGACATCACAAAAAAGAAAATATATCAATAAAAATGAACGAAGAAATAAATCAGGAGAGCAATTACTCCGCGAGTAACATTCAGGTACTCGAAGGACTTGAGGCGGTGCGCAAGCGTCCCGCCATGTACATCGGTGATATAAGCGAGAAAGGTTTGCACCATTTGGTGAACGAGACCGTGGACAACTCCATCGACGAGGCTATGGCAGGCTACTGCACCCATATTGAGGTTACAATCAACGAGGACAACAGCATCACAGTACAGGACAACGGCCGCGGTATTCCGGTTGACGAGCATGAGAAGATGCACAAGTCGGCTCTTGAGGTGGTTATGACAGTGCTCCACGCCGGCGGTAAGTTCGACAAAGGCTCATACAAGGTGAGCGGCGGTCTACACGGTGTGGGTGTATCGTGTGTAAATGCCCTTTCCACCCACATGATGTCGCAGGTGTTCCGCGACGGCAAAATCTACCAGCAGGAATATGAGCAGGGCAAGCCCCTCTACTCGGTAAAGGTGGTGGGCGAGACAACGCTCAACGGTACACGCCAGCAGTTCTGGCCAGACCCGACGATATTCACCACAACGACATACAAATACGACATTATAGCAAAGCGTATGCGCGAGCTGGCATATCTGAACGCCGGCATCACCATCACACTCACCGACATGCGCCCCGATGAGGAAGGCAAGACAAAGCAGGAGGTGTTCCACGCCAAGGACGGTCTGAAGGAGTTTGTGCGCTACGTTGACCGTCACCGCCAGCATCTCTTCGATGATGTTATCTATCTCAAGACCGAGAAGCAGAACATCCCCATCGAGGTGGCTGTGATGTACAACAACGAATACAACGAAAACATCCACTCATACGTAAACAACATCAACACCATTGAGGGTGGTACACACCTCACAGGTTTCCGCATGGCTCTCACCAGAACACTGAAGGCATACGCCGACAGCGAGCCAGCCATTGCCAAGCAGATAGAGAAAGCAAAGATAGAGATTGCGGGCGAGGACTTCCGCGAGGGACTCACGGCAGTAATCTCCATAAAGGTGGCTGAGCCGCAGTTCGAGGGTCAGACCAAGACCAAGCTGGGCAACAGCGAGGTGGTGGGCGCAGTGCAGCAGGCTGTGGGCGAGGCACTGAGCAACTATCTTGAGGAGCACCCCAACGAGGCAAAGATGATTTGCGAGAAGGTTATCCTTGCAGCCACGGCGCGTATTGCAGCCCGCAAGGCACGTGAGAGTGTGCAGCGCAAGAACCCGATGACCGGAGGCGGACTGCCTGGCAAGCTTGCCGACTGTTCAAACAAAGACCCGAAGGAGTGCGAGATATTCCTCGTGGAGGGAGACTCTGCCGGCGGCTCGGCAAAGCAGGGACGCGACCGCTACACCCAGGCAATCCTGCCGCTGCGCGGAAAGATTCTCAACGTGGAGAAAGTGATGTGGCACAAGGTGTTCGAGAGCGAGTCGGTGATGAATATCATACAGAGCATCGGCGTGCGCTTCGGCGTTGACGGAGAGGGCGACAAGGAGGCAAACATCGACAAGCTGCGCTACGACAAGATTATCATCATGACCGATGCCGATGTCGATGGCTCACACATCGACACCCTTATTATGACGCTCTTCTACCGCTTCATGCCGAAGGTGATACAGGAGGGCCACCTCTACATAGCCACTCCCCCGCTCTACCTCTGCTCCTACAAGAACAAGGTTAAGGAATACTGCTACACCGAGGTGCAGCGTCAGGCATTCATCGACAAGTATGCCGACGGCGAGGAGACAAGCAAGAGCATTCACGTGCAGAGATACAAAGGTCTTGGTGAGATGAACCCCGAGCAGCTTTGGGAGACAACCATGGACCCGAGCACACGTCTGCTCAAACAGGTGACAATAGAAAACGCCGCAGAGGCCGACGAGATTTTCTCTATGCTCATGGGCGACGACGTGGAGCCGCGCCGCGAGTTTATAGAGAAGAACGCGACCTACGCAAACATTGACGCTTAACAGACGCTCATGCGAAAACAACCGATACAGGAAACCGACATTCAGGCTACCAAGAACCGGCTCAGCACGACCGACTTCATAGCCAACGACATCATCATCAGCGACAGCCTTGACAAGCTGCCGCTGCCCGATGGGCCGCGCCGCATGACTTTTATCGTCGTGGCGATGTGTACCAACGGCACCGTGTCGATGTCTATCGACACCAACAATGTGCAGATACAGAAAGGCGACCTTGTGATTATCTCTGAGCGCCACGTGATAGACAACTACCAGGCTTCTGCCGATGCCGAAGGACAGCTGATGATTATGTCAACACGTTTCTTCTACGATATGGTGCATGATGTGAGCGACCTGTCATCGCTGTTCATACTTTCCAAGAGACAGCCGCTGCTGAGCCTGGACAGCAGGGAGTCGGAGATATTCGCCGAATACTATGCGCTACTGAAGCGCAAGGTGGCAGATACAGAAAACACCTACCGCCGCAGCATCGTGGGGGCAATCATCCACACTATGTTCTATGAGCTGTGCGATGTGGTGGCAAAACGGCAGCAGGCTGCCAACTGCCACAACACACGGTCGAGCATGGTGTTCACAAAGTTCATATCACTGCTGGAAATCAACCATAAGCGTGAGCGCCGCGTTGGATGGTATGCCACCCAGATGTGCATCACGCCCAAGCATCTGTCGGAAACGGTAAAGGCTGTGAGCATGCGCACTCCCAACGAATGGATTGACAGCTATGTGACCCTTGCGGCACGCCTGCTTCTGAAAAACACCACTAAGAGCATCAAAGAGATAGCCACAGAGCTGAACTTCCCAAACCAGTCGTTCTTGGGAAAATATTTCAAGGAGCACGTGGGAATGTCGCCGTCGCAATACCGCAACAGTTGAATTGCAGGGACAATATATAAAATATGTATATAGCTACCCGACAGGCAAGACGAGCAAAACGGTATAGAAAACAGGACCAACATAATGAATTATTAAACAAAAACTAACTAATATTTTAAATTTATGAAACTATTCAAACATCTAATGACATCTGTCATGACAGTATGGGTGAGCGCCACGGCAGTGAGCGCAACCGCTCAAAACGCACCGCAACTTAACGCCAACAACATCGACGAGGTGATTAAAGCCATGACTCTTGAAGAAAAGGCGCAGCTGCTTGTGGGTGGAGGTAACGACGGATTTGTGGGTAGCGGAGCCATGCTCGGCCACCAGACAAAGCTTGTGGCAGGAGCCGCAGGCACCACAGTAGACATTCCGCGTCTGGGAATACCTGCAACAGTAGTGGTGGACGGTCCTGCCGGAGTGCACATCGACGCCACCCGCAAGGGCACCGACAAGAAATTCTATGCCACGGGCTTCCCCATCGGTACCTGTCTTGCCTGCACATGGAATCCCCAGCTTGTGGAGCAGGTTGGCAAGGCTATAGGCAACGAGGCATTGGAATATGGTTGCGACGTTATTCTCGGTCCGGGCATGAACCTTCACCGCAATCCTCTCTGCGGCCGCAACTTCGAGTACTACAGCGAGGACCCGATTGTCACCGGACTTATAGGTACTGCTTACACTCTCGGCGTGCAGAGCCAGGGAGTGGGCGTGAGCGCAAAGCACTTTGCAGTGAACTCACAGGAAAGCGACCGTACATTGGTTGACGAGCGGCTGAGCCAGCGCGCCCTCCGCGAGCTTTACCTCAAAGGCTTCGAGATGATGGTGCGCCGCAGCAATCCGTGGACTCTCATGTCGTCATACAACAAGATTAACGGCACATACGCCCAAGGCAACAAGGACCTGCTCACCACAATCACACGCAATGAGTGGGGATTCAACGGAATAGTGATGACCGACTGGATAGGCAAGCGTGCCGACCTGCCCACAGAGCAGGAGGTAAGCGCCGGCAACGACCTCATGATGCCGGGCTATCCTGCACAGGTTCAGGACATTATCGATGCCGTGAAGGCCGGACGTCTGGACATCAAGGATGTTGACCGCAACGTGCGCAAGATGCTTGAATACATCGTGAAGACGCCACGGTTCAAAGGCTACAAGTTCTCGAACAATCCCGACACAAAGGCTCATGCAGCCATCACCCGTCAGAGCAGCACCGAGGGTATGGTGTTGCTTAAGAACACAGGCAATGCCCTGCCTATCAAGAATCTGAAGACAGTTGCCCTGTTCGGCGTAAACTCCTACGACTTCTTCTCAGGCGGACTTGGCTCGGGCTGTGTCAACGTGGGATATGTCGTTGACATGGTTACAGGTTTGAAGAATATCGGCGTGAGAACCACCCCACAGCTCACTGAGATTTATCAGAACTATGTGAAATATGCCAAGGCAAAGCTCAAGGCAGACAAAAACCCGATGATGTGGTTCCTCGACCAGGGACAGCCAAAGCTCGACGAGATAGAAATCACCGACCGCTGCATACAGCACGAGCTGCCTTTTGCCGATGCCGCCATCATTACCATCGGCCGTCAGGCTGGTGAGGGAATGGACCGCAAGATTGAGGGCGAGTTCAACCTCAGCAAGTGCGAGCAGGACATGATATTCAAGGTAAGTGATGCCTTCCACGCTGCAGGCAAGAAAGTGATTGTAATCATCAACTCGGGAAGCGTGATGGAGACTGCATCATGGCGCGACCGTGTGGACGCCATCCTCGTGGCATGGCAGCCGGGACAGGAAGGCGGAAACTCCGTTGCCGACGTGCTCACAGGAAAGGAGAATCCTTCGGGCAAGCTCACCATGACATGGCCAATAGCTGCCACCGACCATCCGTCGACCGCCAACTTCCCGCAGGAATACGACATGTACAGTCTCCGCAACATGCAGGGATGGGGCACACCCATCAAGGGTATCAACTTCACCAATCATGAGGAAGACATCTATGTGGGCTACCGCTATTTCGACACCTTCAACAAGGAAGTGGCTTATCCGTTTGGCTATGGTCTGAGCTACACCACATTCGCCTACTCAAAGCCAAGCATAAAACTTGCAGGCAACACCGTGGAGGTGAGCGTAACGGTAAAGAACACCGGCAAGATGGCAGGCAAAGAGGCTGTACAGGTGTATGTAACAGCTCCAAAAGGCAAGCTGGAGATGCCTGCAAAGGAACTGAAGACATTCGGAAAGACCGACAAGCTTGCACCGGGCGAGAGCCAGACCATAAAAATGACTATCGACTGCCGCGACCTGGCATCGTTTGACGAGACAAACAGCCAGTGGCTTGCCGAGGCTGGCACCTACACCTTCCACATCGGCGCATCGGTTGCCGACATCCGCAACACCTGCCAGCTCAAACTGAAGGAATACACCGAAAGCGTAAACAACGTAATGGCTCCGCAGGGAGAGCTGAAATTACTGAGACAGAAGTAACCACACATTATTATATATAAGGAGTAAAAAGGAGTTAGGAGGAGTGAAGGGGAGTTAGAGGACAAATGATTTAAACGTTGTTTTTACGGCTGCAACTATTGTCCTTTAACTCCCCTTCACTCCTCCTAACTCCCTTTCACTTCTTCTAAAACCAACACCACAAATGAACGGAAAAGACCTCACACACGGAAGCATCCAGCGCAACATCATCAACTTCTCACTGCCCTATCTGCTATCATATTTCATGCAGATACTCTACGGACTTGCCGACCTGTTTTTCATCGGCAGATACTGCGGTGTAGACAGTATCACGGCAGTGTCGATAGGCAGTCAGGTGATGCACATGCTCACCGTGATAATCGTGGGGCTTGCCATGGGCACCACCGTTGTGACGGCAAAGGCGGTTGGAGCCCGTGACCAAAAGGCTGTGGCAAAAGCAATAGGCAACACCATAACACTCTTCATGACGTTCGCCGCCGTTCTTGCTGTGGGACTCCTCATTGCCACGGGAGCCATTGTGTCCGCAATGTCCACACCGACAGAGGCTATAGCCAACACCCGCATCTACCTCACCGTGTGCTTCATCGGAGTGCCCTTCATCGTTGCCTACAACATCATTGCCTCGATATTCCGCGGGCTGGGCGACTCAAAAAGTCCTATGTACTTCATTGCCATCGCCTGCATTGTGAACATCGTGCTTGACTGGATTCTCATCGGAGTGCTAAACATGGACGCAATGGGAGCGGCACTTGCCACCACCATTTCGCAAACCATAAGCGTGGCTGTATCCCTCTTAATGATTCGCCGCAACAAGGCGGGAATACGCATCACGCGCAACGACCTCATTCCCCGCCGCGATGTGATGGGCAACGTCCTGAAGATTGGCGTTCCAGTGTCATTGCAGGACGGGTTCATTCAGATAGCGTTTCTCGTAATCACCATCATCGCCAACGAGCGGGGACTCAACGATGCCGCCGCCGTGGGTATCGTGGAGAAAGTTATCGGCGTGTTGTTCATCATTCCCTCAGCAATGCTCTCCACCGTATCGGCAATATCAGCCCAAAACATAGGCGCAGACAAGATTGCCCGCGCCCGTGCCACCCTGCACTACGCCACCGCCATTGCCGTGGTGTTCGGTCTTGTGTCATCGTTCATTATGCAGCTCTATGCTCCTGAAACTATCTCGCTCTTCACCGATGAGCCGCGGGTGATAGTCCTCGGCAGCCAGTATCTCCGCTCCTATGTATGGGACTGCGTGTTTGCCGGCATCCACTTCTGCTACAGCGGATTCTTCTGCGCCTGCGGGCTCTCCATCATCTCCTTCATCCACAACGTTCTCTCCATGGCTTGCGTCCGCATACCCATGGCGTATATCACCTCGGCAAGCTATCCTGACACACTCTACCCAATGGGCTGGGCATCACCCGCCGGCTCGCTGCTCTCGGTAATAATATGCGTGGGAGTGTATTGGTATATTACAAAAAGGGGAAAAATTAGTAGGAGTTAGGAATAGTTTTAGAGACCATAAAAAAGGAGTTAGGCGAACTTCTCCTAACTCCTTTACAATCATATAACAAATTATTTCTTCTCGTTCGCTGGCTTCTCTATACCCTCAGAAGTGGCACGCTCCTCCATGCGCTTTATTCTCAGGTCGAGGTCAGGGTGTGTCGAGAAAAGCTGGTTGATCTTGCTGTCCTTCTTGGCGCCTGCCTCATCCTGCATCTGCTTCAGGCGGCGGAAAGAATAAGCCATTGCCCACGGGTTCTTGCCCGACTTCTTCAAAAACTCATAGCCATAGTCATCGGCATCCTTCTCCTGCTTCTGCGAATAGGTGGAGTTAACCAGAGCCTCACCCAGACTGCCGAGCTGCGAGTCTGTCAGTGCAGCTGCCTTACCGCTACTTGATGCCACTCCGTCCTTCAGCGCCGATGTGAGCAGTGCGGTGCGGAATCCCTTCTTCGAGTCATGGTGCGCAATGTGTCCCACCTCATGACCTATTACGCCCAGCAACTCCTCGTCGGTCATAATGTCCATCAGCGACGAGAACACGCGCACGCTTCCGTCAGCACATGCAAATGCGTTGACATCAATCACATCATAGACCTTGAAGTTAAGCGGAATGCCGTCAACATCCTTCAGTCCCTCGGTCAACTTGTTCAGACGGATGGTGTACGGATTGTTGGCATCGGTCACAGGATTGTGCTTGTCCATCCAGTCAATGTACTCTTTCACATACTCATTCATCTGAGCATCGGTAAGGGTCACGGCCTTGGCAGCCTTAGCCACTCCTCCAACTGCCTTTTTCAGATTAAACTGTGCCATGGTTGGCACGGCAAGCATTGCGCAGCACAGCGTCACAACGCATTTTGCAATAGTTCTTTTCATTGTTATATTTTTACATTAATTATTAACGAAATACAAAATTAGTGTTTTTTTGTGTATTGCCCAAACTTTTTATACCGTTTTTTTCATCAGCAAAAAAAATATGCAGAAAACGCAAACTATATAAATAAAAATGTGTAATTTTGCATTCCGTAACACTGACAAACAAACGCTAAACATACAACTGATGAAAAAGAAACTTTTTTACACAGGACGCGTAGCCTTTGCCGTCCTCATCCTTGTGGTTGCAATCTTAGGCTACATCTTCTATGAGCGCACCCTCGTGGCGTGGTGGCTGCCGGCAGTTGCCGCAGCAATCATCGTTGTTGTCACCCTGCCGCTGCTCCGCAATCGCTGGCGATGGCTTGTAGGCAAAGACAAAATTATGGAACTACTCTGCCATCTGTATGTTGTGGGCTGCGCAAGTTACGGACTGCTGCTCATTGCCAACAGCGCTTTTGCCGACACTTCATCTATAAAAGAAGAAACCGTGACCGTGGTCAGTAAGGAGCTGGTGACACGCCGCACAGGTCAGCGCTCAGGGCGTCACTACCGCACCACCAGCCGCACAACACAACATTATTATGCTACCGTCTGCTTTACGGACGGTACAACAAAGGAACTGCCCGTTACCCGCACAAAATATTATCATGCTCACAAAGACAGATCATGGAAAATAAAAATGAAACGTGGATTGTTCGGATTTAAGGTGGTAGAATGGTAAGAATTTAACAAATAAAAACGCCATCACTACCATTAAAACATGTTTAAGTCCGCGAACAAGTTAAAAGACCTTAAATATCCTCATTATTTGCAACTTACGCTTTGTTTTTTTCGTTTTTTGCTATAACTTTGCAGACAAAATTGAGTAAATTGTAGCGA
>JAUNSB010000108.1:0-14385 GCA_030539375.1 Prevotella sp. | reverse complement strand
CCAGCACCTTTCCGTTGCTGTCAATCAGTTGGAACTGAGCCTTTACACTAAACACAGTTAGTGAAATCAGCATGCAAAATAGTAAAATCTTCTTCATAAGCCATTTTTTATTATGTTTAAAATACTTTTTTAATCTATTTCTCTACTTTTTTCTCGCAAATTTATAAAAAAAATTTTAATTATCAATAATAAAAAAACTACTATTTTTATACAAAACATCACTTTTAGGGAAACACCTAGGTGATTGTTTAGGGATTTCCCTAATACAAAGAACTCCAACAGGATAAAATTTAATTTAATTGTTTCAATCTCACAGTTGAAAACAAAAAAAAGTTAACTTTTTTTTGTTTTACTCATTTATTCGATTTTTTGCATTATCTTTGCACAAACAACAAGCAAAAAATACTTATCTTATGATGAACGATTATTTCACACAAAACAATACGAGACGGATGCCCGAGGGCATACAGTCATTTGAGGAATTAATTCATGACGGTTATGTCTATGTTGACAAGACCGACCTTGTGTGGCAATTGGTCAACGGAAGGAAGTTCAACTATCTCAGCCGTCCGCGCCGCTTCGGGAAGTCACTGCTTGTTGACACCCTGCGATGCTACTTCGAGGGACGCAAGAAACTCTTCGAGGGGCTGAAGATCATGGAACTGGAGAAGGAATGGAAGGTGAGCCCGGTGATTCGTTTCGACATGAGCTGTGCCGGAGCATCGGCAGAAGACGTGAGCGACTATTTCAACTCGATTTTCAGAGAATTAGAAGACATATACAATGTAAAGACGTTTGCAGGAGACGGACTGACAACACGCTTCCGAAATATTCTACGCACAGCAAGCAATGAGGGAGAGACCCCTGTGGCAATACTTATTGATGAATACGACTCGCCGTTACAGCATTCATGGCACACACCTGAGCACGAGGCGTGTACAGCCATATACAGAAATGTGTTTGCCGTGCTGAAGTCATGCACTCAGTATGAGCGGTTTGTGTTTCTCACAGGCATCACCAAGTTCACGCAAATATCGCTGTTCTCGGTACTCAACAATCTTACCAACATCAGCTTCATGCCACAGTATGCGGCTCTGTGCGGCATCACCAAGCAGGAGATACGCGACAACTTCATGCCCGAGATAGAGGCGATGGCAAAGAAAAACGGCTGGACTGTGGAGCAAACCTTCGACAAGCTGAGATACAACTATGACGGTTATCATTTCAGCGAAGAGAATATGGTGGATGTTTACAATCCATACAGCCTTGTTATTGCTCTTGCACAGGGAAGAACAGGCAACTACTGGGCTTCATCGGGAGCAACATCCATGCTGCCAAAGTTTGTGGACAATCTCGAGACGGAGGTGGAAGACCTTGAAAGAACATATATAAGAAAACATATTCTGGAAAGCTCCGATGTCACAGGCGGCGGGGCAAATCTGTTCCTTTATCAGTCGGGCTATCTCACCATCAAGGACTTTAATGATACAGGCTATTATCTTGGTATTCCGAATAATGAGATACGCCAGGCGTTGTACGATATTGTCATTCCAGCCTTGACGTTTCGCAGTCAGAGTGAGGTGTCTGTAGAACAGGACATACTTTTAGATGCCCTGAACTACGGCAGGGTTGAAAAGGCGATGAAGGTGCTGAAGGCAATGGTTGCCGACGTTCCCTACAGCAACAAAAAACTGGTGAACATGGGCATGGAAGAGCGCTACCGCTTCATCATCAGCTGCATATTCCGCTCAATAGGCATGCGTGTGGAGGTGGAGCACATGATGACCGGCGGACGCATCGATATCGTGGCATGGGCATTGCATGCCATATATGTGATAGAGCTGAAACTCCAGAACAACGGCGGACTGGAGGCTGCAAGGAGCCAGATACTTGCCAACCAGTATGCCGAGCCGTTCAAGGGCGACAGCCGCAAGGTGATTGCCCTCGCCATAGAGCTTGACGACAACGGCAAGGGACTTCTGGACTTTGCGCAGGTGGACGATTCTTCTCTCCAATCATAAAATACACATAACATTCACAAAAATACAGAAAAGAGCGGAGATATGACAAACTATTTCACACAAAACAATACGAGACGGATGCCTGAAGGCATACAGTCATTTGAGGAATTAATTCATGACGGTTATGTCTATGTTGACAAGACCGACCTTGTGTGGCAATTGGTCAACGGAAGGAAGTTCAACTATCTCAGCCGTCCGCGCCGCTTCGGGAAGTCACTGCTTGTTGACACCCTGCGATGCTACTTCGAGGGACGCAAGGAACTCTTCGAGGGGCTGAAAATCATGGAGCTGGAGAAGGAATGGAAGGTGAGCCCGGTGATTCGTTTCGACATGAGCTGCGCCGGAGCATCGGCAGACAGTCTGCGCAGTTATTTCGATTATACATTCAGCAATTATGAAGAAGAATATAAAATAAAACCTAAGGACAGCGACAGCCTGGCTGTACGATTCAACCGCATTCTACGCACCGCAAGCAATGAGGGCGAAACCCCTGTTGTGATACTCATCGATGAGTACGACTCGCCGCTGCAGCACTCTTGGCACACTCCAGAGCATGAAACATGCACAGCCATCTACCGTGAAGTGTTTGCCGTGCTGAAGTCATGCACCCAGTATGAGCGGTTTGTGTTTCTCACAGGCATCACCAAGTTCACACAGATATCTCTCTTCTCGGTACTCAACAATCTTACCAACATCAGCTTCATGCCACAGTATGCGGCGCTGTGCGGCATCACCAAGCAGGAGATACGCGACAACTTCATGCCCGAGATAGAGGCGATGGCAAAGAAAAACGGCTGGACTGTGGAGCAAACCTTCGACAAGCTGAGATACAACTATGACGGTTATCATTTCAGCGAAGAGAATATGGTGGATGTTTACAATCCATACAGCCTTGTTATTGCTCTTGCACAGGGAAGAACAGGCAACTACTGGGCTTCATCGGGAGCAACATCCATGCTGCCAAAGTTTGTGGACAATCTCGAGACGGAGGTGGAAGACCTTGAAAGAACATATATAAGAAAACATATTCTGGAAAGCTCCGATGTCACAGGCGGCGGGGCAAATCTGTTCCTTTATCAGTCGGGCTATCTCACCATCAAGGACTTTAATGATACAGGCTATTATCTTGGTATTCCGAATAATGAGATACGCCAGGCGTTGTACGATATTGTCATTCCAGCCTTGACGTTTCGCAGTCAGAGTGAGGTGTCTGTAGAACAGGACATACTTTTAGATGCCCTGAACTACGGCAGGGTTGAAAAGGCGATGAAGGTGCTGAAGGCAATGGTTGCCGACGTTCCCTACAGCAACAAAAAACTGGTGAACATGGGCATGGAAGAGCGCTACCGCTTCATCATCAGCTGCATATTCCGCTCAATAGGCATGCGTGTGGAGGTGGAGCACATGATGACCGGCGGACGCATCGATATCGTGGCATGGGCATTGCATGCTGTCTATGTGATAGAGTTGAAACTGCAGAACAACGGCGGACTGGAGGCTGCAAAGAGCCAGATACTTGCCAACCAATATGCCGAGCCGTTCAAGAGCGACAGCCGCAAGGTGATTGCCCTCGCCATAGAGCTGGACGACAACGGCAAGGGGCTTCTGGATTTTGCGCAGGTTTAGGTTTGTGTTTCAAGTATCTTAGAATAAATGACAAAATATCTTAGGATAAATGGGAAAGTATCTTAGGATAAAAGGCAAAGAATCTTAGGATAAAAATCATACCCGTAATGTCGAATGATGGACATTACGGGTATAAAATGAGTGTTAATCAGAATTTTATTAGATCATGATATTATTCCTCACCGCTTTTCAATGAGTATTTTCTCAGCGGTGTACATATTTCTTTCCATTTACGATATAAATGCCTTCAGGCAAACCTTTTAGCGTTGCCACTTTACTACGCACTTTCATACCCATTGTATTATAGACATCAAACAACTTGTTATCTGTTTCTAACTGATGTATTCCCGACGGATCTATTTTTACAGGTGTACGGTCTGCATTCATAATCTCTCCTGTACGGCTGTCAACGAGCAGTGTCACCACATTCAGATTTTCCTTATTCTGTACATTATCAGGCAAAGAGAACACATACTGGTTTTTATACGTCTCCCCCTCCTTTATCTCATTCGGGAACAATCCCTTTACACCATAATAGTCACCATAAATGGCACGAGCCACATCGTTATACACCGTCACAACCCGACTGCCCTGATGCACCCACCAGTCCATCATATTATTTGGGTCATGCTCTGCTTCTGGATTTGAATAATAGTTGCTTTGTGCATACGGTCCTACCTTATCTTCCGTCAGCACGTATGCAACGCTATATTCCGTACTACCATTATCGTTAAAGCCAAATTCCGTCTCTGTCGCCACCTGCACTTCCTTTCCGTCTGGAGAATATGCCGTGGCATTTATCTGCGCCTCTCCCTTGTCCTTAACATCATCAAGGTCGAATGGATAGGGATCAATCCAATAGCTTCGGTTTATATGAGCATTAGGATAACTACCAACCATATTAAAGAATGGCTGATAGCCATCAAGTATCGGTATCATCTCATCATCATGTACAGCAATGGCTATGAAGTTGTCTGGATACTTCTCGTTCATTTTCTCTATGGCAACAATTCCTCTCGGGCACCATCCACACCATGTTCCAGTTGCTTCTTCCATCACAATCTTGCGTGGGAAGAATGTAGAGCTTGCTGCCGAATAGTTTTCTTCTATTTGGCTGTTAGCAGGTATAGCATCAGGTTCACCGTCTATAGAATAGACACTTACGGTCATAGTATGATTACGTCCTGCAATGTCATTAGGAATGTCAATATAGACAATGTCCTCATGATTTGTCAGCATTGCAGTCTCTACTGTTTGTTGCCCTTTTCTGTTACCGTCGATTTCCCAATCAAGTGTCACTGACTTAACAAGTTTTGGCGCACGGTTTCTCAGTTTTACACGCATCTGCTTATTTGCTCCCGAAGCCTTCTTAGGTTCTGCAGCCAACTGCTTGGCCTGCTGTTTTGCCACGCTTATTCTGTTACCCTCACTATCGATAGCATAGCAAAAATATCGACCTCTTTCAGTATCTGTCATGTCAGCCTTGCCTGATGTAATATTCTTATTTTCGTCATTAACAGCCTTAACCTTGCTTTGCTGGTCTGCTTCACTATCATCAACGATTTCCGTATTGGCGATAACAATATCCGTTGGCAGTTTATCACCTTCAATAATTGCCCGGATTGGCAATGGATGATTCCAGTCGGAATGGCCACCGTTTTTTATCCATTCCCCTGGAGAATGCCCTCTATGGTCATCACCCATAACACGAAGCCATAGGCCATCCTCTGCAATGTCAAGATTAGCCCAAAATATACCCAAAACACTATGCCGTCCAATACCGACAAACAACTCTTCACCAGTAATAACATAAGGATGATCTAATTCTACGCTCATCCATGTGCCACGAATAGTTGTTACGGCTTTCTTTGCTATATAGTCTATGCCACGAGTTGTCAGGAATACATATTCAACATCTTCATCGTAAAATTCATTGGTGGCTATACCCGTCGTATAAAACTCAATCCTTGATATTTTACAACCTTTATATGGAGCTATCATTTCCTCGGGTATTCGCATGGCATATTCAACATCATTATCGCCATATCCAGCAACAATACCAGAATGAGAATTTTCGTCTTTACCACAATAGTCAAAATTTACATAAGGAGGGATTGCCGGCTGATCTTCAACAAGGTTCCAATCTTTCCATATAGAACGTTTATACACCTCCATCGCTCCTTGTGGGATATGAATTGTAACATTACTATTAGGCGTTATTGAAATTGGTAGTTCATATCCATTATAATCACATAAAAGAGGTGGAATATCACACGCAAAATACACATCTGTAAGTGCTGGCATTGATTTTTTTTCCCACATAACAGAATTTAATGGATATATCTGAAGCGGTCTTCTGTTAGTAAAAGTTATTGATTTTACATTATTACAATACACAGGAACTTCTACAAAAGAACACGATTGAGGATAAATAATATTCTCTAAAGCATGGCAAGACCTAACGCGCCTAATGTTTGTAATACCATTGCGATACTCTATATGTTGCAAATTTGAGCAGTTTAATATTACTGCAGATTTTGGTAAGGATAATGATATAAGTTCCGAGTAATTTGTAAAAACAGACTCCTCAAATTCAAAAACCTTGAACGTCATATTCTGATAGCTCACATTATCGGGGATGTATATATCCCCACTATACTTACCGTTCTCCTCATACGGCAACACCTTAGCCCGAAGATTTTTGTATTCGGAATATAGCTGGTATGTAATACCGTCAATGGTATGCACCCCATAATCTATATAATGCTCATTTTCATTACTCTTCAGTATAGGCGAGTGCCTCATACTTTGTCCATTCTCGGCAGTCACTAAATTGGCCATATCGCCTACAGCTTCCATTTGCTGCCCTTCCATAAACTGCTGCGCAATGGTCGAAGCTTCCTGCCCTGAAATGCGCTTAGCCAAAGTTGGGAATGCAACTAAGATGCAAAATAACAGTAAACTAAATTTTTTCATAATCTAAATCATTAAATTTGTCTGTATTATCACCACCCGCTTCTGTCAATATCAAGCTTCACTGTTTCTGTGCCTGTTCCCTGACAGTGGCGGCATATTCCTGGATTCTGCGCACACTTGCGGCATACTGAGTGGCAATGGAAACATCGCAATACTCTCACAATCCTGTGCCGTTGCTCTTCACACAAGTGTGCTTGGCGGCGTATATGCCGCCGCCAAGCTAAAACTCGTTTTGCTTAACCTTAATTACAAAATTGCCGTTTATATCCACATATCCGCGGTTGCCACCAGCATCCGAATATACCGACAATCCATTTACGATTGGATAACGGAATATCATGCTTGCAGGTTTCTCGTCTAATGTTTTCATATCGATAATTTTCCAATAATCCAAAGAATGACGAATATAGCATGTATTGTCCTCTCTTGAATAATAGACAAACTCCATTGATGAATTACGTTTAACAGGGTCATAGGCATTATCCATACTTGGATTGTCTTCCAACAATGTCCAAGCCAGCTTCTTGAAATTAGTGTCCACAGTACAGACAAATCGTTTCTTATACCCTGCCAAAGTATTGACAGAATATTCCATGATTGCCATTCCATTATAGAAAGGACTGATATAGCCATAAGTCTCATCAGCATCTGACTGTTGCGAGGCAGGACCAACTGGACCAAACACCTGGTTACCGGCCTTATCGATAATATAGGCATTTTCGTCACGTGTAATAACACGCGCCAGTCCTGAGTCAAAATCAGAAGGTTTTATAGAATATTTGGCAGGAATAACCTCACGTCCTGTCTTATCTATATATCCCCAACGCTTTTGCGCACCTTTACCTTTGTCTATAGGAGCACAACATACTGCAGCCATACCGTCATGAAAATCGGACACCTCCAGATATTTTGGCGCTATAACAACATTTCCCTTTCCATCATGGAATCCCCAGAGAAAGCAGCTTTTTTTATCATCATAAACTGCGTATGCTTTCATACCTTCACTTGTTTTGCGCACAACGTTATTCTGTTCGAGGTTAGCACTATAAAATTCTGTTGAAGTAAACCACAACTTTGGGAAAACATAATTTCCTTTTGCATCAATATATTTTATCGTCCAGGTATCATTGTCTTTAAGACTTGTTGCATTTTTCTTAAAAGATACTGCAGCTATGCCCTCTTCAAAATTGCATGCAGAATATACAGGAATGTCTTTTATCGTATTACCCTTTTTATCCCTTATATATGCACGGTGTTCCCGGGCAACATATTCCATCACCACACCATTATTAAACCGTGGAACTAAATTCTGAACAGACTTATCAATCCGTGAGTCAAAAAGTTTGTTTCCCTGCATGTCAATATAGTAAATACCATCCTCGTATGAATTTATATATGCCACGCCATCAAAGAAATTATGATAATCATTTATACTGCCGTTTACTGTCAAGTATTTTGTTGATGATGTAACCTTGGGAGTATATTGATTATTGGAAACCTTCACATGTGAAGTTCCCATGTGAAGATTTTCCACACCCACCGGAGTATCGTGCTCTGGTACTTTGCCCTGTCCGCCGCTGTTTTTATTACTTTCACCTGCCGTTGACTTGTTCTTGTTAGTCGCCGATGCATTATTTTCAACGTTTGTCACATTATCCAGTACTTCCTTTGCCTTATTTTTTAATTTGTTTAAAAATCCTTGTGCCGGTGCAGGCTGCACACCGGCTGTCAACATTGCCATCAACACAATGGCTATGTATTTTTTATTTGTCCTTGTTCTCATTTTTATTATTTTACAAGTTTTACAAAACGTGTTCCGTCCATCTTCTTCACTACTACAATTACTGGCGACAGCTGCTGCGGAACGTCAAGACTTAATGTCTGCTCACCTGCCGGCCAAGTGTTGCTGCCACGCTTAACACCGTCAACAGTGAATATCTCAGCATGAGCATTGTCCATTCTTTCACCACAGGTAAGAGTGATCTTATCTGCCGTGCGACGGATGCCAACAGTCATAACGTTTTTAACTTCAGCAATACCAGACTTTATCGTTACTTCAAACGGGGTGACTGTATATGGCAGCCAATGCCCAGCAGCAGTCATAATCCTGACCGTAAGCGAGTGGTTGCCCGCCGTCAGAGAAGCTGTAGGCACAGTAAACACAGTTTCATTATTACCATTAATGTCTATGCTGTTTGCCCTGCCCTCACCCGGGTCAGTATCAACAAACCACTCTGCCTTTGCCACATCCAAAGGCTCGGCAATATACAGTGTTGAGGTAATTGTAGGCGACCACTGACCGGACTTACTGCAGCTGCGTACACCGAGCAGGTGCATGCCCGTGGTCATACCTTTAGTGGAGATTGTCAATACATTATTTCCGGCCGACATATTCACCCCCGTGCCTTTGCCGTAACCGGGGTCGATGTCCACAAACCACTCGGCAGAAGCAACATCCGCCATCGGAGCAAACACATACACTGGAGAAGTCAGTGTTGGTGACCATTGGCCCGATGTATCTGTACTGCGTATGCCGAGCAGGTGCATACCGGCATCAAGCTGCGAAGTATGTAAGGTAATGGTGTTGTCTCCCACCTTTGCTGTATTCTGCGTTGCCTTACCATATCCCGGGTCGGTATCGAAGAAATACTCAGTTGTGAGCTGGCCATACATGTTTGTTATAGCAGCCAACAACACGCAAGCCATAAATAATATACGTTTCATCGTGATGTTCCTATTTTTAATGTTACTTTCATATCATCACCCTGCTCCACAGATACGGGAACATATATATCTTCAATATAAGGACCAGAAGCTATACCTGAAATAACATACGGATCTTCACCAGCAAAAGCACCGTAAATTCCTTCTGAAACAGCAGATTCTGCAGTTTTAACATCAGCGTCATAAACTAAATTTTTCACATCTGAAAAAACATGAATAAGATTATCTTTAAATACATTTGAGTTAATATCATTCCAGCCATTTGTGAGAATACCTTCACTGTTAATAATATTATGTTCAATCGTACTTGTAATAACATCACTAAAAGATCTAATGTTTTGGTTATCTCTTATAATAGTATTATAAGCAATACGGCTACCACCAATATTTTCAATGCTACCATTATATATAATATTGTTGGTTATCTGCATATAATAGTCACCTATATAAAATTGTCCAGTTCTAACACAACATCCTTTGAAATAGTTCTGATGTACTATGCATTTTTTTGCAGCAAGAGTCAAATCTGCCTTGAAAAGACATCTACTTACAATAGTCCCAATACCTGAAGTTTTAAAACCATTTGGAAATTCAAATCCTTTAACAACTGTATTTGGGGCTTCTTTTGTAATTTCACATTTTACTATTTTAGCTGTAGGTACAGATACATTAACTATATTGTTCTCAAGAAGCCAATAACCAGTACCCAATAAAACTAGAGTCTTGGATATTTTACAATCGCCATAACTATCAGATGAACCATCAACCATTATAGTGTCACCTTCTGACGCAGCATCATGCGCTTCTTTAATCGTTGAATAAGGAGCAGAGCTTCCCGAAATATTACACACTCTGAGAATTTTTGCGTTGGCGCACACTACAGATGCCGCAACGCATAACATAATTGCTAATCTTTTCATTTTTTGTATTTTTAAAAATTAATATTCTGTCTTTATATCATATAATATATTACTCAAGTTTCGCAAGTTCGAGAACTTGCTTCAGTAAACAAGTTGACGAGTTGACAAGTTGTTTGCCTATAGACAACAAACGAATCATTCGCATAGTTTACTGACAACTCGTTTACTTGTCAACTTGTTTACTGACAGCATATCAAGGATATGCGAAACTTAAATATATTATATAGACAGAAGCAGTCTTTACTTGCTGCTCCTGTCTATATTAAATTTAATCAACTTTAGAACTCGCTACATCATTATGATGCGTTTTACGACCGTACGACCATTTTTCCTGTCAGTAACCTTTACTAACAAAACGGTAGATTTGCTGGCGTTTACATCTATAGATATTTGCGATACAGATGCTTTCCATCTTTCAGATGCCATTCTCGTGCCGGCAGCATTAAAGATTTCCACAATGCAATCACCACGCATATTTTCTCCATTGTCGGAGAGTATGCACAGCGAATGCTCCGCACGGACAGTCAGCGGAAGTGTCCATTCTACCTTTTCTATACCAGAAGACTGAGATATATTAAATGGTTCAACACTCAACAGCGACCACACACCATTACGGTCCTTAGCACGTACACATAACTGGTGGTCGCCGATAGAAAGTCCACTGACAGATGCATCAAAAGCAAACGCTTCGTCCCAAGCGGCAGGTACTGCAACCTGTACGGCCTTGCCCTCACCAGGGTCATTACTGTCAAAGAAATATTCCAATGTCACAAAGCCCCGTGGTTTACAAACATAAATCGGGCGTGCCATGACGGGAGTCCAGTTACCCGCATTGTCACTCACACGCATGTTCAGCAGATGCGCCCCACAAGCAACATTCTGCAAGTCAAGAGCCAAAGCATTCTCACCCTTCGTCACTGTTGTCATTGTCCCTTTGCCATATCCGGGATCAGAATCCAAGAAATACTCCATAACTGTTGTAGCCGTAGGTGGTATCTTGAAGACAAATACAGATCGGCTTGTGGTGGCAGACCAGAACCCACGACTGTCCTGACTACGCAAGCAAAGTAAATGCGAGCCACACGACAAGCCAGCTGTACTAAATTGCAGATCATTGCTTCCTTGTCGCACATTATTTATTATAGTGGCTTTTCCATATCCTGGGTCAGAATCATAAAAATATTCCACGCACTTTAGTGTCGGTTCTTGCGCGGCTGCAGAGGCAGCAGCAAGAATGACAAGCGCCCCCAACGTTAATAATCTCAATTTAATCATTGCTGTATGCCAAGTTTAACTGTGACTTTAAGATTCTTGTCTTGTTCAACACTTGCCGGGATAGTAACATCCTGAATGATTGCCCCAGCAGGAATACCTGAAATAACGTATGGATCATCACCCGAGAAAGCACCATATTTACCTTGTGAGAATGACAATTCTGTATTTTTTATATCCACTTCCGTTTCCTTATTGGTGAATGGCGTTTCATCAAAAACATAGTTATTCTCTCCGTGGTTTGACTCGGTAGACACAAAGGCTTTTGGCAGAATATTGTTTTCTACTGTACATTCATCCAAATCACTGAAAATAAAATGATTCGGTGCACCCAAATTATTAATCCACGTATTGTATTTGATAGTGCTACTTATAAAACGTCGAAAATTTGCATAATTAGGAATGGTATTATTGTCGAATATATTGTTTGTAATGGAAGCGTATGCAGCGGCACCATCAAAACTACCTTTATTCGTTCCATACAAACCACCCATTATATGATTTTGATGAATAATACAACGAGATTTCTTGTTCAACCAAATATCTCCCGTTATACATCGCGAAACAACAACATCAGATGCATCTATGTTAACAGTACCAAGTGTCAAACCATAAACATGCACACCTTGAACTTGAATATTAATCTTTCCTAAAGAAGCCGCATCTGCTCCATCCTCCATTATACCATTCTCTAAGAGCATATATCCAGGACCAATCAGCACAAGACGCTTGGTTATTGGTATTCCAGCATACACATCATATCCATTAGGAGACCCTTCTATAAAAATTGTATCACCGTCTGCCGCAACATTATGCGCCTGCGCAATGGTTGAATAAGGAGCAGAGCTTCCCGAAATATTACACACTCTGAGAATTTTTGCGTTGGCGCATACCACAGATGCCGCAACACATAACATAATTGCTAATCTTTTCATTTTTATTGTATTTTTAAATTAATATTCCGTTTTATCTTATTTGTATTTTTTGAACCTTGTCTCCATGACGGCGAATAAATATTCCATGTTGCGGTGTGTAAACTCTACGACCCGTGAGATCATAATATTCTACAGAATTTTCGTTGTCATCAATGTCGTTCACAACATCTTCAATTGAAGTGAAGAGCGATGGATCTATTTTCTTGCGTAGGGCATTTTCAATACGTCCATTATGCCCATTTATCACCAAAGCAATAATATAGGTATTGTTGATGTCTGTCACTTTTTCAAGAGACAGATAGTCGGTATGGTGGTAAATCGTTCCCTTTTCAATCTTAGACGGGATATCTCCACATGTGCCGTCAAAGTTTGAGATAGCACGTGCTACAAAATTATGCTTAATATCCACATAGCTGGGCAATAATTCCCAACCACCCATTACGGTTGTTCCACCTGAATATGCGTTATATTGCCGATATGGACCGACATTGTCTTCAGTAACAACATAAGCCACTTTATAGTCGGCATCATTTTCAGAGAAGGCAAACTTTACTGTTGACGACACTTTCAGGCGGTCGCCATCTTTATCACAAGTAATATCGCCCACTTCGGATATAGCTGGAATAGACTGGTATGTCTCATATATTCTTTTAAGTCTGTAGTCGCTCGGATCCTCTATACCGAAACGTTGCAGATTTCGGTTAATAAGGCATGTAGGGTTATGAGTTAAATGCCTTTCCCATAATAAATCATAACCAATAGGAACAAGATCTGAATGGTCATATCGTGAATGAACAGATATTGGTATAAATGTACCGTCAGGATAAGCTTCCATAGTACGTTCCAAACCTACGATTCCCCTTACGCACCATCCGCAGCCAAGTCCTGTACCTTCCTCTATAACCATATTGTAACGGAAACCATTCTCATAAAACAGTGTATTGAATGATGCCATAGCCTCATGAACCGCCGTAGTACCTGCCGGTTGTCCATTAACGCGGTCTATGGTGAGATGGAGAATCTTTCCGGCACCTTCGTTTTGAGGCTCGAAATCAAAATTGCAATAGTAACTTTGATTATATGCTACAGGAGAAAATGTCTTTTGCTGTGAGACCTTTTCACCATCAACTTCGTATGTAAAATCAAGGCTCTCCACAGAGTTTACGCCGCGGTTTATAAAGCTAAAGCCTAAATCAGTTTTTACTTTCGGAGTAATATAGTCAGGCACTGAGAAATCGGTCATTTCCACAAGATTGGTCGGCAGATTGTCTCCTTCTATGGTTAGCTTAATACAAACCATCCCAAAGGTACGCCCTTCATCTTCCCAGTTCAATTCAAAAAATTTCTTTGTTTCAGAGCGATATACATTTCCAACATATCCTCCAGGATAAGACTGATGCTGCACATTATCTCTATACACCGGACGACTGTATTTATTATCAGATGTCACACCTGCTGTCCATACAGTAAATCCTATAAAGAACTCCTCACCTGCAGTCAATGTATATGGAGTATCAAGTAGATATGTTTTATATTCTTCGGGATAATTAATATCCATATATCCTTTTTGAGTATAAAATCCCTTTTCATTCAGGCCGCGTGAAAAGAAGATTTCCATCGGAGCCTCTTGCTGATTATAAAAGGTTCCGTTCACAATTGATATTTCTGTAATCTTACAACCGGCAAACCGTCTGGAAATGTCTGATGTTATTTTCATTGCACCTCCAGCTATTCTATCAGCACTTGAACCACTCCCTCCACGCGGAGATTTAGCATAACTAAACTCCATCTTTTTCGGCAATTCTTCGGCACTATCTCCCTGAGGCTTAACCTTATCGGCATTCATAATCTCACCTGTCTCGCCGTTTATCAGCATTGCAACAATGTTGACATTATCCTTGTTGGCAACAT
>JAUNSB010000107.1:0-14557 GCA_030539375.1 Prevotella sp. | reverse complement strand
AAGGCAATGGTTGCCGACGTTCCCTACAGCAACAAGAAGTTGGTGAACATGGGCATGGAGGAGCGCTACCGTTTTATAATCAGTTGCATATTACGTTCCCTCGGTTTGCGCGTGGAGGTGGAGCACATGATGACTGGCGGCCGCATCGACATTGTTGCATGGGCAATGAATGCCATCTACGTGATAGAGCTGAAGCTCCAGAACAACGGCGGACTGGAGGCGGCAAAAAAGCAAATCCTCGCTAACCTGTATGCCGAGCCTTTCAAGGGTGACAGCCGCGAGGTCATTCCTCTTGCCATAGAATTGGATGATAATGGCAAGGGTATTCTTTGCTTTAAGCAAGTCTCTGCTTTGTAGTGCAATTTACGCTATATCTCTTAACTCTTATTTTCGTGGAGGTGTGTCAAAAACCACCTTCTACTTCCTTTTAGGCACGGATTACACTGATTTATGTCATTTCAGCAGCCTAAAGCATGAATTAGCGAAATATTATGACAAAAGGTCTTCTGAGAATCGCGTAAAATTCACCAACTGTATCCTTGTCTCAAATACGCGAAATTTTAAGGTTTTATATCTTGTTGTTAATCAGGTGGTTAAGATAGTAAACTTTTTCTTCTCTATAAAAAGACATAAAAAAACGGCTTATTTTGCCCGTTTTTAGAGCAAAACGAACCTATGTTCATAGGCAAAAGAACATATGTTCGTTGGCGAAGTCAGTTAACTCCGTTGGCAAAGTCAGTTAACTTCGTGAAAAATTCTATTTGTTTTGATGTGGAATGGTATTAAGCTGGCACTCCATTTTCTATTTCAAGAAAAAATAATGCAGGAATTTTTCAGAATTATATTTACATAATACCTTGCATTCTGCTGTACTGCATAAATAAAAATAGTTAAATGGACCAATATGGACTTAGGTTTGACTTTTACGGTTTGAAAATAATGCGTACATTTGCACGCAACATAAAAAAGCTAAAACGATTAAAAATATGGAAAAACTGAAACCTCTGCCCCGAAAATTCATATCCGGTATGTAACTTTGCCCCGGTTATTCACCGTCACGCTGTGGACCTGCTCCATGACAACGGCGGCATGACCGTTCCGATGCAACAGCACGGAAGAGTGTGATACAAAAATAATAAGTGAAACAGCAAAAAGTTCGTCCTTTATGGTGGGTATTTCAAAAATTATTCGTATATTTGCAGCCGTTAAGGCTGATTGCCGTAGCTGGCAGTCTGTCGCAACAAGGACATTTCGGGTAAAGAAAGAGACGTTGTCTTCTTTTCTGGACACAGATAAAACGGCCAAAACTTATCAAAACCTCCGGAGAACAGAAGAGCAGGCGTTCGTACCTTCATATCAAGGTGCGGACTTTTTGCCATACTGTTGGAGGTTTGGGTGCTTGGCCGTACCTATCGAGTCACAGAAGCAGAAAGTTTCCGTGCCTTTTTTTCGTATAAAACTAAATACTGCATGCAACCAATGACAGAAAGAGTATAAGAACAACTATAAATAAGACTATTATGTCTAAAGTATTTCAGATTACTCCCAAACGCATAAAGCGTACTAACGGGACAGTACTTACCCCAGAAATGGTGGTAACTGTGACAACTCAATCGCACACCGCAACTCCTTTCTACAATGGAGCGAAGGAAGTGCAGGAAGCATATATGCGGCTGTATGCCTTCGATTACAATAAGGCATACTGCTCGGCAAATGACTTTGATTTCAAGAAATTGGATTAATCGGAAATTTGTTTAATTGGTAACTAATCAATAACAAAATAAAACAATTATGGAAAAAAGTTTTGAGGATATACTCACTTCAATGTTAGAGGAGTATGACATGAGTGACGGGCAGAATGTTGATGCCCTGATTGAAGAGGCTTGCAAGAAGCAGGGAGTGTCGGAAGACGGTATGGCTTTGCTGCATGAGACGAACAGCTATATAGATGAGTTTGGCAGAAAGGCAAAAGAACTGGCTGAGGCGCGTGAGAACGGAAAGAGCCGTGAGCAATGGCTGCAAGAGGAATTGGACAAGACAATGGAAGGACGCAGCGAAGAGGAGAAGGTGCAGATTGTCAATGCCATTTCTGAAACCAACGAGAGATCTATTAATGAAATGTTGAACGCAAATTAAGCTTAGCCATGAAATTTGAAGAATATAATGAGGATTACGGTAGAGATGAGTTTCGCAGTAATTTGGGTGGTGACCTCAACAAGATGACGGCATTGCAATCAATGTTGTTAGGTGAAGAACTTGATGAAAAGGAGACCTCCCTGATACGTGAGTTTAAATGCGTGAAAGACTTCCTCGATGCACCGATGAACTCTCCCCAAGAGCAGCACTTAAAGAAAATGTTTGTGGCATCAATCGTTACGGCAATGGAAAAAGGTGTTCTGCCTTTTGAGTTGCCGGATAAGTCGGCTGTTGCAATAGCAAACATTGTAGATGAAGGCTTGACACGGCTAAAGGTTAGCTATCAGACTGCAACCGGACAGCTTGACCCGATAGAGGCTGTAGACGCATTGATAGACAGGACTGCTGCAAGAACGGCGACCGTGCTTGACAGAGTGATAGAGAAAGGTATGCCTGTGGTTTTGGATAAACTATGTATGACTGTAGCAAGGGTGTATCCTCCTGCAGCGTGTCTTGTTCCTGTTATAAAGCAGATGGAGCCATATATAACCAATGCAACAAAGCAAGCATGTAGAGCAGGCGTGAATTTAGTGGCACAGGGAGCAAAATCGGCTGTTAGAAAAGCTGTCGCGGGAATTAAAAATGTGGGTCGTAAGGTATTTAACTTTTTAAAAGCATAATGAAATGAAGCTGATACCAAAGGCAAAGCCTGTAAAAATCCGTATCATGTCGGGTGGAAAGGAACACTCGTTGGTGGAGTCGTTGAAGGAACATTTTGACATTGATGATGTCAAAATGTTGCTCGACGGACGCTTGGCAAGATGGTTGAGACAACTGGGGGAAAATGACTTAGCTGCATCTGTTAGTGAATTTTCACGCGAGAAATTAGATACAAAAGAAGGCTGCGTGCAGTTTATAAAAATCTTCTTTGGGGAGGACTTGTTTGATAAAGAATGCTCTACATTATCTGAGCTTGTCTCTTATTGGCTTCAGTATAAAAAAGAATACACAACGGTGTGGACTACAATACTGTGTAAATTATTGAAATTCGATAAAAATGAAGCGATAACTATTTATAATAATTTGGAAAAGAGGAGTATTTTGTCAAAAGAACGCTGGTTTCCCATTTTTTCTTATTTACAGAAAAGTAATGGAAATGATGCGGAATTGCTATATATTCTAGGTTGCTTGCAGTATGATGATGTAAATGGAGATAAACGAATGGGAAGGTCGTATATTGAAAAAGCTGCAGAATTAGGTAATAAGTTTGCAAAAGATTTTGTTGCTAAAAATGCTCCTGAGCGATTCCCGGATATCTCTGAAAAGGATAAACAAATTATATTGGATAATATTGACGATTTGTTAATTAAAAGAGTGGCAAATTTATCGTATCTTAGCAGTAGATTCAACGGTTCTAATATTGAAATATTATTTAATTTTGCAGAATTATGTGCTGAGATTAAAAGAAGCTCAATATCTTTTTTTTCTATTCCAAAATACATGAGGAAGAGGTGGTATTTGTTTTATAAAGAGGCTGTTTTTATAAATTATTTCCTGGGAAATAGAAATAAAAACAATTTGAATGATTTAAAGGAAATAGCACCATTATACCCACCAGCGAATTGGCTTGTGGAGAATTATGGCTGTGACAGAACTTTTATAGGACGAATAAGTTCATTAAATTTTAATAGGGCAACAGTAACTGATGTCATGAGATTTGTTTTTGCACATATATTTGAATATTAGTAATTATGAACAATTCAATAATATCCGATTTCCAAAAGATGATAGATGTCAACACACCTATCATATATATAGAAGATTATGATTTCGTGAGAGTGGATGAAATCATAAAAGAGGTTGTTGGCGAGCGTTCTGTGTTTGAGTGGAATCCGGCTACAGGGTGTACTGACTTTAAGACACGGTTGAGTAGGGGCATGGGAAACGAACAGACCTTGGAGAACTTTTTGGAAGAGAAATATAAGAGTGATAAAATAGCAGAGAAGTTTCTTGTGCTGAGAGACGTGCAGGACTTTATGGATGAGCCCAAAATAAAGACTCTCTTGCAACTGATGTCGCAGCGCCGACTGTATGACTTGGATTATGATTTGACAATTATCATTGTTTCTGCTATCCGAAAAGTGCCTCGCGAGATAGAGAAATATGTGTCTTATTTGGAAATAAGTTTCCCTGATGAAGAGGAGATAAAGCGCCTGATAGATGAGCATATTGAGACAAACCAGTATGATGACAATTTTAAAGATGAAGACCGTGAGAAGCTGCTGCCCTCGCTGAAAGGTATGACCGCATTCGAGATTGACCGTATGCTCGACATGGCAATGAGCAGCAACGGTTCTCTGAGCGCGGAAGACAAAGGTATGATTCTTCGTCAGAAGAAGCAGATGGTGAAGAACTCCGGACTGCTGGAACTGATTGACGCTCCTGAAAATATGGACAGCATTGGCGGCATGGAGGTGCTGAAGGAATATATGCAGAACAAGTCTAAGGTGATGAGCAAGTTGCCGGAAGCCAAGCGTTTCGGCGTGGCTGTGCCAAAAGGCGTGTTTATCGTAGGTATGCCCGGCTGCGGAAAGTCTCTTTGCGCCAAGGCTTCTGCCGCACTGTTTGAGGCTCCCCTGCTGAAGCTGGACATGGGAAGCATGATGGGAAAGTATGTTGGTCAGAGCGAAGCCAATCTTCGCCGCGCCATCATGATTGCCGAGGCTGCTGCCCCTTGCATCTTATGGATAGACGAGATAGAAAAGGGCTTTTCGGGAGTAGGCGGCAACAACGACATAATGACGCGAATGTTCGGCTATTTCCTTTCCTGGATGCAGGACAAGACAAGCAGCGTTTATGTGATAGCCACGGCAAATAATGCCAACAACCTTCCGCCGGAACTGAAAAGAAAGGGACGCTTTGATGAGATATTCTGCGTGAACCTGCCTAATGCGGAAGAGCGCAAGGCTATATTCAATGTTCATCTGAAGAAAAAGAAGGACTGCGACCTGACGAGACTTGGAAATAGTGATGCCCTGATAAGGTCTACAGAAGGCTTTAACGGTGCTGACATTGAGTCCGTTGTGAATGAGGCTATTGAGAAATGTTTCATCAACGGCATGAGAGACTTGCAGATATCAGATTTGCAAGACGTGGCTAAGAATACCATTAGCATTTCAAAGTCGTGCAAGAAGCAGATTGACGACATGAAGAAAATCTTCAGTGAAAGCAATTTCAAGGATGCATCAAAGAAATAAGAAAATCATCAAGAATAAGAAGATTATGGTTAGAGGATATAAGAAATTCGTGTGTGACAACTGCGGGCATAAGTTCCGTGCTTTAGACATAGAATGGCAGGCAACTGTCTATTCCACGCCACCAGTATGCCCGCAATGCGGAAGCAGGCATACACTTCCGTGGAGCTTATTCGGCTGGAACTTGGATAAAGCCGTGTATAAAAGTATATGGAAGGATATTGATAGGCTTTAGAAGTAAATAAAAGGTAAAAATAACAGATATGGAAAATTATAAGCATTTACAACAACAGACGGGATGGTCGGATGCCATCTTTCAGGCAATAAACTCGGAAGAGGAGGCACGCATCTATATGGAGGCGGGCTTAGTGGAGAAAACAGTGAACGGACGCCCGGCGCTGACTAACCCGACAATAGACGGGAAGGCATATAACTGCCGAAGGGAGTGGCTGAAAACGAAGTTTGCCGACTATGACAGCTGGAAGGACTGGAACAATGCCGACCTTATGGGTGAGGGCTACCCTCCAAGGGATGATAACGGTGACCCGTATGAGCTGCATCACATAGGGCAAAGGCAGGACTCGCCCTTTGCTGAGCTTACCTACTGGCAGCACATGACCGACGGAAACAATGCTATACTGCACCCCAAGCGTGAGAGCGAGATTGACCGCCAGCAGTTTGAGCACGAAAAGGCTGCGCACTGGATGGCACGGTATGAGGATTTTTGGGGCTGACTGTATAGATAAATTATGTATAAAAGTACATAAATTTAGGCTAAATATTTGTTCATTTCAAGAAAACACATTACCTTTGCACTGCAAAAACGGTCGAATGGTTCGACTAAAATTGCACTAACCGTATTTGGTACAATGATTATCAAGAGAGAACAATATGTAGAGGCACTGCTGAACAAGCGTGGAACGGGAAAGTGAAGATTATCACTGGCATTAGACGCTGTGGCAAATCGTTTCTTCTGTCCACTTTGTACAAGGATTTTCTCATAATGGAGGGAGTTCCAGAAGATTGTTTCGTAGAAATAGCGCTGGATAGAAAGGCTGATATGAAATACAGAAATCCAAACAAACTATACGAGTATGTGCTTAGTCAGACAAAAGACAGTGAGAAGCGTTATTATGTTTTCATTGATGAGATACAGCTGTCCTACAAGATAAAAAACGAAGATGTGGATGAACAGCTGGTACCAGAAGAGGACAGGGATATGCTCTACACTACATTCTATGACATCCTGAATGACCTGATGGCACGAAATAATCTGGAATAGACTCGTCCATGGATATGGGACTAAGAAATGCAAAGCTGAACTTCCGCCAGCAGGAGAAAAGCCACCTGATGGAAAACATGATATACCTTGAACTTATTAGAAGGGGATATAGTGTTGACGTAGGGGTGGTGGAAATCACCCGTGTGAAGGATGGCAAAAGACAGCAGTCTCAATACGAGATTGATTTTGTGGTAAATACCGGACAAGAAAAAATCTACATCCAATCGGCATTGAATGTAGATACAAATGAAAAGCGGAGCCAAGAAACGTTCTCACTGAAGAACTCTGGTGACTTTTTCCGTAAGATTGTGATTGTAGACGGTAACACAAAGCAATGGATAGATGAGGACGGTATCATGTATGTGGGTGTAATTCCATTTTTACTTGATGAAGCTGGACTTGGATTCTGAATGAATTTAGAGAAATAAGACAATGAGATTGACCGCCAGCAGTTTGAGCACGAAAAGGCTGCGCACTGGATGGCACGGTATGAGGACTTTGAGTAGTGTTCAGTGTTTAATATTCTGTGTGGAGTGTTTTCAAGTTTTTTACCATTGTCGTTGCTTTGCGGCATAAGTACAGCGCTGCGCAGTCCGTTATCTATGCAGTAATCTTTTTTTAGGAAATGTAATACTTTTATTTTGTAAAAACAAACTTTTGACAATAAAAAAAGTTTGTTATGGATATAATTTTAGAATATAGAGTAATGAATCAAGGGGCACTCCTGCAAAAAAAATGTAAAAACAAAAAAAGAATATATTATAGGTGCTGTTATACAGAAAGTTTTTATTAATTTTGCAGCATAAACGGCAGAAAATGCCGAGAATATGATTAAGGACTATAACAGACACATATAAAAACATTATGAAAAAGTTTTTTATCTGGACAAGTATAATACTTCTGTCGCCGATAATATTGTTTGTGATACTGGTGGGACTGCTGTATTGCGAACCGGTGCAGAACTGGGCGGTGGACAAGGTTACGGCATACGTGAGCGAGACCACGGGAATGGACGTGAGCGTGGGGCATGTGTCGCTGAGTTTTCCGCTCGACCTGAGCGTGGAGCAGATAATGGTGATGCAGCCCAACGACAGTTTGCCGCAGATGAAGGACACGGTGGCAAACATAAGCCGCGCAATAGTGGACGTGCAGCTGCGGCCGCTGCTGGACAGCAAGGTGATAATAAACGCATTAGAAATAAACGATGCACGGATAAACACCGCCAGCCTTGTGGAGGCGGCAAGAGTGAAGGGCGTTGTGGGCAGACTGTATATGGCGAGTCGCGGCATAGACCTGAAGCAGCAGACCGTGGAGGTGAACGGAGCGGCGATAAGCAATGCCGACATCGACATAGCGTTGAACGACAGCGTGCCCGAAGACACGGTGAAGACTCCCACGCTATGGAAGATATATGCCGACAGGCTGAGCATAGACAATACGGGGATAACGCTGCACACGCCGAAAGACTCGATGAGGGTGCGGGCATTTATGGCAAAGGCTGTGGCAAGCCGCGCCGACATTGACCTCGGAGCAGAGCGGTATGCAGTGGGGAGCGTGGACTGGACGGGAGGACACGTGAAATATGACAATACCTTTGAGAAAAATGTAGAAGGACTGGACTACAACCATATCAGCCTAAGCGACGTGGCTCTTGGCATTGACTCCATTCTATATTGTGCGCCAAAGACCCATCTTGTGGTGAGGAAATGCGAGATGAAGGAAAAGAGCGGACTGCAGCTGACAGCACTCACAACGACCGTGGACATGGACTCGGTGAAGATTGTGATGCCCGACTTTGCAATGCGGACCCCCGACAGCAGCATCGACGCATACATGAACATGGACATGAGCGTGGCGGAAAAGACAAATCCCGGTAAGGTGCGCCTGCGGCTCAACGCCATGTTAGGCAAGCAGGACGTGATGATGTTTTGCGGAGGTATGCCACAATCATTTATTGAGCGTTATCCCAATCGCCCTATATATATAAGGTGTTCGGTGAACGGCAACATGGAGCGTGTGGACTTCACGGGAGTGGATGTAAATCTTCCCACGGCATTCCACCTGACAGCTGGAGGCTTTGCAGAAAATCCTACAGACATGGACCGCCTGCGTGCCGACGTGAAGCTGAATGCGGAGACGCAGAACATAGGATTCCTGACCAGCCTTGCCGACCCGAAGATGATGAAGGACTACCGCGTGCCCGGTGGAATAAGGCTCGACGGACGGCTGACAGCCAACGGCAAGCAGTATGCCGCCAACCTGACGGCACGTGAGGGCAGGGGAACGGTTAGGGCAAAGGGCAACATCAACCTCGCCACAATGCGCTATGCCGCCGACATCGCTGTGAGCCGCCTAAACCTGCGCCACTTCATGCCCAAGCAGCCGATGCGTGAGTTCACAGGCACGTTGACCGCCAGCGGCAAGGGCTTCGACGTGTTTAGTCCCAAGACCACCATGGCAGCAAAGGCTGAGATTAAGGATTTTGGCTTCGGCGAATGGAACCTGAACAAGATGTTGGCTAAGGCTGACATTGACAAGGGTAGGGCAAAGGCTGTGCTGAACAGCGACAATGCGCTGCTGGGAGGAGTGATTGACCTTGATGCGCTGGTGGCAAAGAACAAGGTGGACATGACGCTGAGCACAGACCTCTCGCATGCCGACCTTTACAGCCTGGGGCTGATGAAGAAGGAGTTCACGATGGGAATGTGCGCGCATCTCGACATAGCGAGCAACCTGAAGGACTACTATAAGCTGCAGGGGCTGGTGAACGACCTCACCATAAAAAGCAGTGACAAGACCTATCGCCCCAAAGACCTGACAATGGACATCTTCACCAACCGCGATACTACATGGGCAAAGGTGAGCAGCGGCAACCTAAGCCTCGACATGGCGGCGAGTGGCGGCTATGAGGCACTGATGCGCCAGGGAACAAAACTCGTGGATGAGATGATCAGGCAGACTGAGGTGAAAACCATCGACCAGGCACGCATCCGCGCAATGCTGCCGGTGATGAGGCTGAAGCTGGAGAGCGGCGACAACAATCCCGTGGCAAACTTCATGCGCTTCAAGGGACTGTCGTTCAAGGAGACAAGCATCAACTTGACATCGTCGCCGCAGCAGGGACTGGACGGACGCGGACACATCTTCTCGCTGGTGGTGGACAGCATGCGCATTGACACAATAAACTTTAAGGTGTGGCAGGATGCGGAGAACGTGAGACTCACGGCACAGGTGCGCAACAACAAATATAATCCTCAGTTTGTGTTCAACGCCCTGTTTGATGCCGAGGTGCAGGAACGCAGCGCTGGCATCAACGCCAAATTTTATGACGCAAACAACCGGCTTGGCGCCAACGTGGGCATGCAGGCTGAGGTGGTGGACAGCGGTATAAAGCTGCACATGTCGCCATACAGACCTATAATAGGATATAAGGAGTTTGGAGTGAACAAGGATAACTTTGTGTTCCTCGGGGCGGACAAGAAGATAAGGGCAAAGGTGGACCTGATAGCCGATGACGGCACGGGAGCAAAGCTGTATTCGCAGGACGACAATCCCGAGATGCTTCAAGACCTTACGTTCAGCTTGAACCATCTTGACCTGAAAAATCTCACATCGGTGATTCCGTATGCCATGCCTCAGCTTGCCGGTATGCTCAACGGCGACTTCCATGTGCTGATGAACAAAGAGCAGAAAATCTCTGTATTGTCCGACCTGACAGTGAAGGACATGGAGTATGAGCAGAGCCCAGTGGGCAATATCACGAGTGAGCTGGTGTATCTGCAGGAAGAGAATGACAAGCATTTTGTGCAGGCAACCATAGGTCATAACGACCGCGAGGTGGGAGTGCTCAGCGGCACCTATCAGAATACCGAAGAGGGCTATCTCGACGCCACGTTCGACATGAACCGCTTCCCCGTGTCGATGGTCAACGGATTTGTGCCCGACAAACTGCTTGGACTGGAAGGCTACGCCCAGGGACAGCTCGACATAAAGGGAGCACTGAGCGCACCGCAGATAAACGGTGAGCTGACGCTCGATTCAACCTATCTTGTGAGCATACCCTACGGCATGAACCTGCGCTTCACCACCGAGCCAGTGCGCATTGTGGGCAGCAACCTGCATTTCGACAAGTTCAGCCTGTATGCACACAACAACAATCCGCTGACTATAACCGGTGACATAAACTTTGCCAACCTTGATAACATACTCATAAACCTCACGATGCTTGCAAAAAACTACCAGATAATCAACGCCAGGCAGACCAAGCACTCGCTCGCTTACGGCAAGGCGTTTGTGAACTTCGGGGGGTATGTGCGCGGCAATCTTGAAAACATGAAGATGCGCGGACAGTTGGACGTGCTCGGAAAGACCGACCTGACATATATACTGAAAGACTCGCCGCTCAACACCGACGACCAGCTGAAGGAGCTCGTGACCTTCACCGACTTCCGCGACACAACAGCCGTTGCCAATGTAAACCGTCCGCCGGTGAGCGGTCTTGACATGCTGCTCATGATGAACATCGAGAAGGGAGCAAGAGTGTTGTGTGAGCTTAATGCCGACCATTCTAACTATGTGGACCTGGAAGGAGGCGGCGAGCTTCGCATGACATATAACACCGTGGACGACCTGCAGCTTTTCGGGCGCTATACCGTGAACAACGGAGAGATGAAGTATGCACTGCCTATAATCCCGCTGAAAACCTTCAGCATTGCGAAAGACAGCTATGTGGAGTTCAACGGCGACATAATGAACCCTAAGCTCAACATCACCGCCACCGAACAGGTGAAGGCTCTTGTGGGCGCGCAGACAGGCAGCAGCCGCAGTGTGCTGTTTGAGTGTGGAGTGAAGGTTACCCAGACGCTCAACAACATGGGACTGGAGTTTACGCTCGATGCTCCTGACGACATGACAGTGAAGAACGAGCTTGCCGCAATGGGCATGGACCAGCGCAGCAAACTTTCTGTGACAATGCTCACCACGGGAATGTATCTTGCCGACGGTAACACAAGCGGATTCTCGATGAACTCGGCGCTCAACTCGTTCCTGCAGAGCGAGATTAACAATATCACCAACAGTGCGCTGAGGACTGTGGATATAAGTCTCGGACTCGACCAGAGCAGCGATGCCACCGGAAATATGCACACCGACTACTCGTTTAAGTTTGCCAAGCGTTTTTGGAACAACCGCATGAACTTTATCATCGGCGGAAAATATTCGGATGCCAACACTGCCACCAACGACGATGGAATGTTTATCGACAATGTGTCGCTGGAATATCGTCTTGACGAAACGGCAATGCGGTATGTCAAGGTATTCTATAACAAAGAGAAGAACGACCTGCTCGAAGGACGCATAGCGGAGTATGGAGCCGGTTTTGTGTGGCGCAAGAAACTGGAGCGGCTCAGTGACATCTTCCGCCGCCGCACCAATGACTTGTTGCAGCCCATGCGCAACACAACACAGAATGATAAGCAAAAAGATACGGTAAAATGATAAAACGACTATACACACTTTGCGATATGAAACACCTATATATATATGTATGGCTGTGCGGCGCCATGGCGCTGGCATCGTGCTCCACCACGAGCAATCTGCCCGAGGGTGAGGTGCTCTATACAGGAATGAAGGAGATAAAGTACAACGACCCGGGCAGCGGCAGCCGTTTCATATCCCTGCAGGAGGAGGTGGAGGCGGCTCTTGCCTGCGCTCCCAACGGTGCACTGCTTGGCAGCAGCTACTACCGCACTCCGTTTCAGCTGAAGCTGTGGATATACAACCATTACGCCAACTCCACAAGTAAGTTCGGTAAATGGATGGCTGGCACGTTTGGGCATGAGCCTGTGCTCATGAGCAATGTCAATCCCGAGGTGCGCGCCTTGGTGGCAAAGAATCTGCTGCGCAACAACGGCTATTTCAATGCCATGGTGAGGCCTGTGACTATAGCGGGCAAGAATCCCAAGAAGGCGAAGCTCTCCTACGATATCACCCTCGGTCATCTCTACACCGTGGACACTCTCAAATATATGGGCTATCCTGCCGTACAGGACAGCATGATAAACGCCACCTTAGCCGACTGTAATGTCAAGAGCGGTGAGGCATTCACTGTGCCTGACCTTGATGCTGAGCGCAACCGTCTTAGCTCAATGTTCCGTGACAACGGCTATTATTACTATCGTCCGGGATACAATGTGTTTATTGCCGACTCGGTGAGCTCTCCCGGCAAGGTGGAGGTTCATCTGCAGCCTGTTGGCGACATCCCTGCCGAAGCAAATAAACAATGGTATTTGGGACGGCTGCGCGTAAACATGCGGAAGAATGCGCGTGAAGAGCTTACCGACTCCATCCGCCACCGCATGCTCTCGGTTTATTATAACGGCAAGAAGCCTCCAATCCGTCTGCGCACTCTGTTGCGCGACATCAAGCTGCGCTCGCGCCAGCTCTATTCGCAGAGCAAGTACACTGAGTCGATAAGCAATGTCAACGGCATGGGAATATTCTCCATGGCAGACATTACCTTCACGCCGCGCGACACCACTGCCGCCTGTGACACTCTCGACATGACGCTAAACTGTATATTCGATAAGCCTTACGATGCATCGCTTGAGGCTAACTATTCGCTGAAGAGCAGCAACCGCACAGGTCCGGGACTTGTGCTCGGACTGACGAAGCGCAACGCTTTCCGTGGCGGCGAGAAACTGTCGCTCAACCTCAAGGGCTCATACGAGTGGCAGACGGGAAAGCAGGTGAGCGGTTCGTCATCGAAGATAAATTCTTACGAATACGGTGCCGATGTGTCGGTGGAGTATCCGCGTATCGAGACTCCATTTAAGCTGTTCCAGCGCCACAGGTTCTATAAGGCGCCAAGCACTTTGTTCTCGCTTTCAGCCAATGTGCTCAACCGTGCAAAATATTTCAAGATGCTCACCACTACGGCTGCCGTTACATATAAGTTCCAGACATCGGCGCAGTCTAAACACGAGTTCTCGCCGTTTCTGCTCGACTATACCAGTCTGCAGCACACAACAGCCGAGTTTGACTCGGTGGCTGCCGACAATCCTGCAATCTATGTGTCAATGCGCAACCAGTTCATACCCAAGATGCTGTACACATATACTTATACCAGTCCGCAGCACTACAAGAACCCGATAATGTGGGAGGTGTCTTTCACCGAGTCAGGAAACATCCTGTCCCTCGGCTATGCCGCTGCGGGCAAGAAACTGAGTGAGAAGGGTAAGGACTTGTTTGGCAATCCGTTTGCACAGTTTCTGAAACTGCAGACCACGCTGAAGAAAACTTGGCTCATGGGTGTAAAGTCGCAGCTTGTGGGTCGTGTGCAGGCAGGTGTTATCTGGTCGTATGGCAACAGCAGCGTTGCCCCGTATAGTGAGCAGTTCTATGTGGGCGGTGCTAACAGCATCCGTGCCTTTACTGTGCGCAGCATTGGTCCCGGCAAGTATGTGGCTCCCAACAGCATCTACTCGTATCTCGACCAGACTGGCGACGTGAAGTTTGAGGCAAACCTCGAATACCGCTTCAATCTTTTCGGCAGTCTTTATGGTGCCGCCTTCCTTGATGCCGGCAACATCTGGCTGCTGAAGAACGATGACGCCCGTCCCGACGCACAGTTCAAGCTCAACTCATTCTTCCGTCAGCTTGCCACCGGCACCGGTGTAGGTTTGCGCTACGACATGGACTTCATTGTGATTCGTCTCGATCTCGGCATTGCCCTTCATGTGCCTTATGACACAGGCAAGGGCGGATATTACAACATCCCGAAGTTTAAGGACGGACTCGGACTGCATTTCGCCATCGGTTATCCGTTCTGATTGTGACTTATACTAGAAAAAGTTGTCACTTTCGGAGCCCCAAAAGAAGTGACAAT
>JAUNSB010000106.1:12664-14838 GCA_030539375.1 Prevotella sp. | reverse complement strand
GGACTTGGGTTGGGGCAGGGTTGGACTTGGGTTGGACTATAAAATTGTGTAAATCTATGAATATGAGCACAATAAACGCATTTGGGTTGGACTATGAATAAAATGCGCAATTTTTTTGAGAAAAAGTGAAAAAACTGTCTTTAAAGGTACTTTTGTCCGACAAAAAAAATATTAAAAATTCTTTTAATATTTTGTTTTATGCTCACTTATTCGTACCTTTGCAATTCATAAAACAAAACCTTGAATATGAAACGACTATTATTTTCAGTGACATTGATTATTGCAGCCATTACGGGCAGGGCAGAGGACGGTTCGCGTCTGTGGCTCCGCCATGAGGCAGGCAATGTGGTGACAAACGTGGTGACGGGTGCCGGAGTGAAAAAATCGCAGACCGTGAGGATTGCGGTGGAGGAGCTGCAGGGCAGCGGAATAGGCAGGCAGATAAGGTTTGTACACGACAAGGACATGACCGCTGAGGCTTACAAGATAATGGTTGCCGACGATGCGGTGACCATTCAGGCATCTACTGCCAATGGACTGCTTTACGGCACTTACGCCCTGCTGCGCCAGAACGCCACGGGCAACCTGCACGATGAACTGAGTGCGCCGGCATTCGCGCTGCGTATGCTCAACCACTGGGACAACCCCGACCTGTCCGTGGAGCGAGGCTATGCCGGAAAGAGCATCTTCAAATGGGAGGAAATCGACAAGCGCGGCAGGATGAGCGACAGCCTTAGGACGCGCCTTGTGCAGTATGCCCGCGCTAATGCCTCGATAGGCATCAACGCCACTGTGCTCAATAATGTCAACGCCTCGCCGACAATCCTGTCTGACTTATATATTAATAAGGTACGCGCGATAGCCGACGTGCTGCGCCCTTACGGCATAACGGTTTATCTGTCTGTTAACTTCGCCACTCCGAAGGTGCTGGGCGGACTCGCCACCGCCGATCCGCTCGATACCCAGGTGCAGCAGTGGTGGAAGGACAAGGCAAAGGAGATATACAAGAAAATTCCCGACTTTGGCGGCTTCCTCGTAAAAGCTAACAGCGAGGGGCAGCCTGGTCCCGGTGACTACGGGCGCAGTCATGCTGAGGGTGCCAACACTCTGGCTGCCGCCCTCCAGCCCTACGGCGGCAAGGTGGTGTGGCGCTGTTTTGTTTATGGCAATCACAAGGGCGAGGACCGTGTGATGCAGGCGATAAACGAGTTCCGCGACACTGACGGCAAGTTCCTGCCCAACGTGATACTGCAGGCAAAGAACGGTCCGCTCGACTTCCAGCCCCGTGAACCCTACGCCCCGATTTTCGACTTTATTAAGAACACCCCGATGGCTGCTGAGCTGCAAATCACTCAGGAATATCTCGGACAGAGCCGGCATCTGGTTTATCTCGCCCCCATGTGGCAGGAGTTTTTCGAGTTTGTGGCTCCCAAGTCATTGGTGATGGTTGCCGGCGTTGCCAACATCGGTGACGATGCCAACTGGTGCGGTCATCATTTCTCGCAGGCAAACTGGTATGCCTTCGGACGTATGGCATGGAATCCCAATCTCGACAGCCGCATTATTGCCGACGAGTGGCTGAAGCAGACTTTCACCAAGGATGAGGCTTTCGTGAAGCCTGTGGCTCAGCTGATGATGGACAGCCGCGAGGCTTGCGTAAACTATATGATGCCCCTCGGACTGCACCACATATTCAAGGCAGACCATCACTACGGTCCGGAGCCCGACGGCAATCAGGCGCACTTCCCCATGGAGTGGCGTCCCGTTTACTATCATAAGGCAGATGCCAACGGCATAGGTTTCAACCGCAGCACTCACGGTGGCACCGGAGCCACGCAGCAGTACCGCGAACCCTACCGATCGCAGTACGATGACGTGGCAACCTGTCCCGAGGAATATCTCCTGTGGTTCCATCATCTGCCGTGGACTTATACCACTAAAAGCGGCCGCTCGCTGTGGGACGAGCTTTGTCACCTATATAATAAAGGTGTCGACGAGGTCACAACCTATCCCGGTCGCTGGGCTGCCGTGCGCGGCTATGTTGACGAGCAGCGCTGGGAGGAGGTGAACAGCCGCATCGCCCATCAGGTGGAGAACGCCAAGGAGTGGCGCGACGCCTGCCTGGGATACTTTGGGAGTGTTCAGCGATGAGTGAGGAGTGTGGAGTGATGAGT
>JAUNSB010000106.1:0-12654 GCA_030539375.1 Prevotella sp. | reverse complement strand
GTGCTGCCGTTTTGCCTGCTTCTGCCGTGCTTCCTGGCGATTTTTCCCTTAGATGTTGCATGAATAAAATATTTTTTGTAACTTTGCAGCCCCTTGTGCTGCTTGCGCAGGGCGAAATGCACATCTAAATATGAAGAAAAGACAAGATTTGTTTGAGGTTCCCGGCGGCGCAACGCGTGTGCTTTTGCATACGTGCTGCGCCCCGTGTTCGTCAGCCATCATCGAGTGTATGCTGAATCACGGCGTCACTCCCGTGATTTACTATTGCAATCCCAATATCTACCCCGAGGAGGAGTACAACATCCGCAAAAACGAGTGCACGCGCTACGCCCAGTCGCTTGGACTGGAGATTGTCGATGCCGACTACGACCACGGCGCATGGCTGTGCCAGATGGCGGGGCTGGAGAACGAGCCCGAGCGCGGCGGCCGCTGTCTGCGCTGCTTCAAGATGCGCCTTGCCGACACAGCGCGCTACGCCAGCGAGCACGGCTTCAGCGTTATCACCACCACGCTCGCCTCAAGCCGCTGGAAAAGCCTCGCCCAGATAGAGCAGGCGGGGCATTATGCCGAGTCGCTCTATCCGGGCGTTACGTTTTGGGCGCACAACTGGCGCAAGGGCGGACTTCAGGAGCGCCGCAGCGCCATCATCCGCGAATACGGCTTCTACAACCAGCTTTATTGCGGCTGTGAGTTCAGCCGCCGTGACGCTAAAAATTGATGTTGCGCTCCAGCTGCGCCGTGCTGCTGGCTCCCACCAGCACCGAGGTGACTCCGCGTTGTTCTATAATCCACGACAAAGCTTTTTGCGACAGTGTCCGTCCTTCTGCCTCGGCTTCTGCGTTCCATTTCCGCAGTTGCTCCAGCAGCTCGGGCGTAAGCACGTCTTTTTTCAGGAAATGTCCTTTCTGCATGCGGCTGTCCTCGGGTATTCCGTTGAGATAGCGGTCGGTGAGCAGCCCTTGCGCCAGCGGCGAGAACGAGATAAATCCCACTCCCTGCTCGTGGCAGTAGTCGAGGATGCCCTGCTCTTGCGGCTTGCGGTCGAGCATGTTCAGCCTGCCCTGATATATTAGCAGCGGCGTGTCGTGGGCGCGCAGATACTCCACCGCCACCTTCAGAGCCTCCAGCGGCCAGCGGCTTATGCCCACATATAGCGCCTTTCCCCGGCGAACGATGTCAACGAGAGCCTGAAGAGTTTCTTCCAATGGCGTCTCCGGGTCGTAACGGTGGCTGTAGAACAGGTCAACATAGTCGAGATTCATCCGCCTTAGGCTTTGGTCGAGACTCGCCATGAGGTATTTTCGCGAGCCCCAGTTGCCGTAAGGACCCTCCCACATGTCATATCCGGCTTTTGTGCTTATGAAAAGCTCGTCGCGGTAGGGACGCAGGTCGCTGTTCATGAGAGTGCCGAAGGTCTCCTCGGCACTGCCGTAGGGAGGTCCGTAGTTGTTGGCGAGGTCGAAGTGGGTAATTCCGTGGTCGAAGGCATAGCGCACAATCTCGCGGCTTCGCGACAGCGGGTCCACGGCTCCGAAGTTGTGCCAGAAGCCAAGACTGACCTTTGGCAGCAGCACTCCGCTGCGCCCGCAGCGGATATACTTCATCCCGTTGTCGTATCTGTCGGCAGCGGCTTTATAAGAATCGAGTACGTCCATAGTTCGTTTATTTTTTGATTATAAAATAGTTGTTTTCGTTGTCTCAATTATTTCTTGTTGGATTTTCAGCTACAAATATACGAAGAAAATCCTGAAAAACAGGGATTCCCCTGTCCTTTTGTGCTCTTTTAACAGTTGAGGTGCGGCAGATAAAAAAAATTATCCGGATAATTTTTCAAAATCCTGTACAAGATTTTTTTAAATCCTGTACATAATTTTTTCAAGCAACCCGACATCAGTTTTTTTTCTGCTGAAAAACGGCTGGAAATTTGGCGGTTTCAGGATTTTTTTGTACCTTTGGAGAAGGTACGCTGCATTTCGGCATAAAAAATATTAAAATTTCATTTTATATTTTGTTCTGCTCTCAATTTGCAGTACCTTTGGGCTAAAACTTTACTGACGATGACCGAAAAGACACCAAACAATCAGATAACGTCGCCCATCCTGGAGCTTCAGCGGCAGAGGATGCTGCTGGAGATGGAGCGCGATGCCGACCGCGAAGCCTTTAAGAAGCAGACACAGGCGGCGGGCATACGCCGGATGGTGAAGCGCGGCGATGCGTGGCTGCCCGTGAGCGTGGGCAAGAGCTACTACAACTCGCTCAACCAGCGCGCCGTGGAAATCTTCCGCACCGCCGACCACGACATAGAGCACAACTTTGAGTACGGACGCCCCGTGATGTTCTTCAAGGGCGAGGAGTGCAGCTATTTCCCCTTTCTCGCCACGGTGAGCTACGTGGACGGCGACCGCATGGTGGTGACCGTGCCCGACAGTGCCGCCGTGGCCGACCTCATGACCGAGGGGGTGGGAGTGCAGCTGGCGTTCGACGAGACGAGCTACCGCACGATGTTCGACGCGCTCAACCGCACCATCGCCGCAAAGGGGCGCCTGGGCTATCTGCGCGACCTCTTCTACTCGCATCAGAAGGTTGAGAAACTGTCGTTCCAGCCCATGCGCTTCGCCTACCTCAACGCCACGCAGGAGCGGGCGGTCAACGAGGTGCTCTGGGCAAAGGACGTGGCGGTGGTGCACGGGCCTCCGGGCACGGGCAAGACCACCACGCTGGTGGAGGCTATCTACGAGACGCTGCGCCGCGAGAGTCAGGTGCTGGTGTGCGCGCAGAGCAACATGGCGGTGGACTGGATTTCGGAAAAGCTGGTTGACCGCGGCGTTAACGTGCTCCGCATAGGCAATCCCGCGAGGGTGAACGACAAGATGCTGTCGTTCACCTATGAGCGGCGGTTTGAGGCTCATCCCGACTACCCTCACCTGTGGAGCATCCGCAAGGCTATCCGTGAGCTGCGGGCTCACCGCAAGCGCGGCGACGAGCGCTATCACCAAAAGTTGGAGAGCCTGAAGAGCCGCGCCGCAGAAATAGAAATACGAATCAATGCCGAGTTGTTTGGCGAGGCTCGCGTGATAGCATCCACGCTTGTGGGTAGCGCCAACCGTCTGCTCGACGGCATGAAGTTCAGCACGCTGTTCATCGACGAGGCGGCGCAGGCGCTTGAAGCCGCCTGCTGGATAGCCATACGCCGCGCGGGCAGGGTGGTGCTTGCCGGCGACCACTGCCAGCTGCCGCCCACCGTGAAATGCTACGAGGCTATGAAGGGCGGGCTGGGCAAGACGCTCATGGAGCGCATCGTGGACAACAAGCCCGAGGCGGTCACGCTGCTGCAGACGCAGTACCGGATGAACGAGGAGATTATGCGCTTCTCAAGCGACTGGTTCTACGGCAACAAGGTGGAGTCGGCGCCATCGGTGCGCCACCGCTCCATTCTCGACTACGACGTGCCGATGGAGTGGATTGACACCAGCCAGTTCGACTGCAAGGAGGAATTTGTGGGCGAGAGCTTCGGTCGCATCAACAAGCTGGAGGCGGAGCTTACTCTCCTCACGCTGAAGACTTATTTTGAGAAGATAGGCAAGCAGAGGATTATCGACGAGCGCGTAGACGTGGGGATAATCTCGCCCTACCGCCTGCAGGTGCAGTATCTCCGGCGGCTCGTGATGAAGCGCGAGTATTTCAAACCTTTCCGCCGCATGATTAGCGTCAACACCGTGGACGGCTTTCAGGGGCAGGAGCGCGACGTGATAATAATCTCGCTCGTGCGTGCCAATGACGAGGGACAGATAGGTTTTCTGCGCGACCTGCGCCGCATGAACGTGGCGATGACCCGCGCGAGGGCGAAGCTTATCATCCTCGGCGACACTCCCACAATGACCCATCACCCGTTCTACCGCAAGCTGTGGGAATACGTGAAGGCGCTGAACGGGGGAGAGTCTTTTTTTGAACAGTAATGTCCAGAAATGAACCAGTAATGACCAATAAATATTTCTTGTTTGCTAAAGCAAATAATGACCAAAAATTTTTTTTCATTGGTGGCATCGCCACAAAAATATTATTTATGGATATTACTGGTTCATTTCTGTACATTACTGTTCAAAAAGAAAATAAGAGCGTATTTACAACGCTGCATCTCGGCATAAAAAATATTAAAATTTTATTTTATATTTTGTTCTGCTCTCAATTTGCAGTAACTTTGCACGCTGAAAATAAAACAACAAACTATGACAATCAACGAGATACAAGATGAGGTGATAGAGGAGTTCTCCGACTTCACCGACTGGATGGACAAATATCAGCTTCTCATAGACCTGGGCAACGAACAGGAGCCGCTCGACGAGAAGTACAAGAACGAGAGCAACCTCATTGACGGCTGCCAGAGCCGTGTGTGGCTGCAGGCAGACTACGACGAGGCTGCGGGTGTGATAAACTTCACCGCCGAGAGCGATGCCCTGATTGTGAAGGGCATCGTGGCGCTGCTCATACGCGTGCTGAGCGGACACACTCCCGATGAGATTCTCGACACCGAGCTTTACTTCATTGAAAAGATAGGACTGAAAGAGCATCTCTCACCCACGCGCAGCAACGGTCTGCTGGCAATGATAAAGCAGATGAGAATGTATGCGCTGGCGTTTAAAATGAAGAGTGAAAAGTGAAACAAAAAACAAACTATGCAAAAACTAAACATGAAACAATGGATTGCCGGTGTGATAGCACAGAAGCAGGTGGCGGCAATCCCCATTATGACCCATCCTGGCATCGAACTGATAGGCGATACCGTGCGCAATGCCGTGAGCGACGGTGAGGTGCATTACCGCTCGATAAAGGCGCTTGCCGACAAATATCCCACGGCAGGAGCCACCGTGATAATGGATCTTACGGTGGAGGCTGAGTGTTTTGGTGCCGACATAGCCTTTGAGGACAATGCAGTGCCTGCCGTTGTGGGGCACATCCTCAACAATGCCGATGATATAAGAAATATGAAGGTGCCCCCGCTCTCCACGGGACGCATAAAAGAATATCTCAAAGCCAACCTCCTGGCGGCACGTAACATCACCGACCGTCCCGTGTTTGCAGGCTGCATCGGACCGTTCTCGCTGGCGGGAAGACTCTATGACATGTCGGAGATTATGGTGCTGATTTATCAGGACCCCGAGGCTGCCGACATCCTGCTGGGCAAGTGTACCGACTTTATCCTGAAATATTGCATGGCACTGAAGGAGACGGGCGTTGCGGGAGTGGTGATGGCTGAGCCTGCCGCCGGACTGATGAGCGATGAGGACTGTGAGCGGTTCTCGTCGGTGTTCGTAAAGAGGGTGGTGGATGCCGTGCAGGACGACAGCTTCAGCGTGGTGCTCCACAACTGCGGCAACACAGGTCAGTGTACTCACGCCATGGCTGTCACAGGTGCGGCAATCTATCATTTCGGCAACAAGATTGACATGGTGGAGGCAATAAAGGGTGTGCCTGCCGGCACGCTGGCGGTGGGAAACATCGACCCCGTTCAGATGTTCAAGGATGCCAAGTCCGAGGAGATGTATGCCTGCACCATGGACCTGCTCAACGCCACAAAGGATTATCCCAACTTTGTGCTGTCGAGCGGCTGCGACACTCCGCCTGCCACTCCGTTTGCCAATATCGACGCATTCTTCAGGGCGCTCGATGATTTCAACAAAAGGAGTTAGATGATTGAGACTACTATTACATACGACGACCTCGGCATAAGTCCGGCGATGATTTACGAGCAGATGGGCTATGGCTCGGCTGTGCCCGACGCAGACGTGCGTGCCGAGGTCAGCTCCATGCTGCTGGATGTGAGGAGGGTTCTCCGCCCGCGCTTCGCCTTCTTTATTGCCGAGGGGGTGCTCGATGAGGATGCCCATGCGCTCACCCTCAGCCACAGTCTTGAGCCCACCAACGTCAGCCGTGCGTTCAGCAGCACCCAGACATTCTCAGTGGGGCGCATCATCAGCCGCCAGCTGCGCGGCGCGCAGCAGTTTGTGGTGTTTGTCTGCACAAGCGGCATGGCTTATCAGGTGTTTCACGACCGGCTGACGGAAGAGGGCGACATGGTGCGCGTGTTTGTGGCCGATGCCATTGGCAGCGTGATAGCCGAGCGTACAGCCGACCGCATGCAAGCCGACGTGGCGGCATATATCGCCGGCCGGGGGTACAGAAACACCAACCGCTTCAGCCCCGGCTATTGCGGCTGGCACGTCAGCGAGCAGCGCAAGCTGTTTAGCCTGTTTCCGCAGGAGGCTCCCTGCGGAGTAACCCTCACCGACTCATGTCTCATGGTGCCCATAAAATCGGTGAGCGGCGTCATCGGCATCGGTCCGTCGGTGAAATGCCTCGATTATTCCTGCGGACTGTGCGACATGAAGCAGTGTTATAAGAGGAAATCTTGAATTACGAATTTTGAATTACAAATTACGAATTGTCGGCTAAAGCCGATGAAGAGTTAAAAAATTAAGAATCGGTGCGCAAGTCGGTGAATCTTTGATTGGTGCTCCAATTCATAAATAAAACAATTCTTCATCGGCTTTAGCCGACAATTCGTAATTAAATCACAAAATACTCTGCCCTTGGCGATGCAAGATACAGACCGCATACTGACGACTGCGGATACATTGCACCGTTTTCGGTGAGCCGTATTCCTATCTGCTCAAGATTCAGGAGTTTGTCGAGGTTGAAAATCTCCTTTTGGTCGGGCAGCGACGGATAGCCCACGGCAGGACGGATGCCGCGGTAGTCGGCTTTGTAGAAGCGTCGGGTGTCGGCAATCTCATCGGGGGCATATCCCCACAGTTCCTTGCGCACCTTGTGGTGCATCCATTCGCTGGCAGCCTCGGTCAGGCGGTCGCAGACGCTCTGCAGCAGCAGCGAGTCGTAGTCGTTGCCCTCGGTCTTTAGCCGCTCCAAGCGGCTGAGAATTTCCTTTGATATTGTTATGGCAAAGGCACCGATGTGGTCGCCGTAACCCTCGGGAGCCACGTAGTCGCAGAGTGACAGGCACACGCCCTGCCTGTTGGGCTTGGTCTGGCGCGGAGTGGAAATTTCAACCGTATGGTTGGTTCCGCCGCAGCAGGGACAGTCTTCGCCGTGGCTGCACTCCACCACGATGCTGCGGCTTGTGCCGTGGGCAGGGTAGAATCCCACGAGCGCCTGCAGGGTGGCGCGCTCCTTGACAAGGGTGTTTATCACCTTTTCCGCCTCAAGCTGTATGGCAGCCGCCTCTGGAGTGTCGGGACTCACGCGCCAAAGACGGTAGAAGTAGGTCCAGTTGATGTAAGGCCGGACTTCAGCAATGGATATATTATAATATGTACGCGTACCTATATATATAGGGCGGTCTATCGGCTCGCTTTTCCAGTCAATCTCGGGACGCAGGCTGTCGTCTGCCTTTTCTCCGGTCTGCGGACCGGCCATTGTCTGGCGCAGCCGCTCCTGCTCGGTCTTCAATACGGCTATGGTGCAGTCGCGCTCGTTGCCAAGGAGCTGCATTGCGATGATGGGATTTTGCGCCGCGTCCTTCACGTAAAACACTGCGCCGTCGTAGAGCGGAGCTATCTTCACGGCGGTATGGAGCGCCGATGTCGTTGCGCCGCCTATGAACAGCGGAACGCTGATGCCCGCCTTCTTCAGTTCGGCGGCAACGTTGCACATCTCATCGAGCGACGGCGTTATCAGTCCGCTCAGTCCAATGAAGTCAACGTCCTTTTCCTTCGCCGTCCTCACTATCTCGCTTGCCTCCACCATCACTCCGAGGTCGGTAACGTCGAAGTTGTTGCATGCCAGCACCACTCCCGTGATGTTCTTTCCTATGTCGTGCACGTCGCCCTTCACCGTGGCAAGCAGGAACTTGGGCTTTGGCGCGCCGCCCGCGGGCTCGCCCGGCTGCCGTTCCGTGTCGCCCGTCTGCCGTTCCATGCAGTTTTGCTGCATGGTCATCTCTCCCTGCTGCATGGTCATCTCTCCCATCACCATCTTCACCGCCTGCTTCATCGTTCTTGCCGATTTCACCACCTGCGGCAGGAACATCTTGCCGCATCCGAAGAGGTCGCCCACGAGGGTCATGCCTTTCATCAGCGGTCCCTCGATTATCGACTGCGGGGTGGGGTAGGAGGCGAGTGCTTCCCGCATGTCTTCGTCCAGATGCTCGCTGTCGCCGCGCTGCAGTGCGGCAATAATTCTCTCTTCCAGGGTCATGGCGCTGCGCTCCGCGCTGTCATCGGCAGCCGTCTCCACCTTCTTGCCGCTGTATTTCGCCGCTGTCTCCACTAAGGTCTCCACGGCGTTGTCCTTGCGGCAGAGTATCACGTCCTCAAGCGCCGTGAGCAGGTCGGAAGGTATGTCGGCGTACTGTACTTTCGCCGCCGGGTTTACTATCGCCATGTCCATGCCTGCCGCTATGGCGTGATAGAGGAACACCGAGTGCATAGCCTCACGCAGATAGTTGTTTCCGCGGAACGAGAACGAGAGGTTGCTCACTCCGCCGCTCACCTTTGCGCCTGGCAGGTGGCGCTTTATCCACGCCGTAGCCTCGATGAAGTCGAGCGCATAGCGGTCGTGCTCCTTCATGCCCGTGGCTATGGTCAGGATGTTGGGGTCGAATATTATGTCGTCGGGATTCACGCCAGCCTTTTCCGTCAGCAGGCGGTAGGCACGGGCGCAAACCTCTGTCTTGCGGTCGCGGCTGGTTGCCTGACCCTGTTCGTCGAACGCCATCACCACCATCGCGGCTCCGTAGCTGCTTATCACCTTAGCGCGGCGCAGAAATTCCTCCTCGCCTTCCTTCAGCGAGATGCTGTTGACCACCGCCTTGCCCTGGATGCACTTGAGCGCAGCCTCAATTACGTCGAATTTCGATGAGTCCACCATCCACGGCACTCTTGAAACCTCGGGGTCGGATGCCATGAGGTTGAGGAAGTGCGTCATCTCGGCTTTGGCGTCGAGCATGCCGTCGTCCATGTTTATGTCGAGCAGCATCGCGCCGTCTCTTACCTGCTTGCGGGCGATGGTGAGCGCTTCGTCATATTGCTTCTCGCTTATCAGGCGCAGAAACTTGCGGCTGCCTGCCACGTTGCACCGCTCGCCCACATTGATAAAGGTTCCCTTCATGGGACTGAAGGCGTCGATGCCTGCCAGCCACGCCACCTTGGGCGCGGTCTTTCGTGGATGTGCCGCCGACTGGCATTCGCGGCTCAGCACCCTGATGTGCTCGGGAGTGGTGCCGCAGCATCCGCCCACGATGTCCACCAGTCCCTCGCTCACCATCGTCCTCATGTATGCCGCCATGCTCTCCGGAGTCTCGTCATATTCGCCGAGAGCGTTGGGAAGTCCGGCGTTGGGATAGGCGCTCACGTAGCACGGAGCCGCCTTGCGCAGTTGCTTGATGTAAGGGCGCAGCTGTGGCGGACCGAACGAACAGTTGATGCCGATGGAGAGCGGACGGGCGAACATAACGGTGGCTACAAACGCCTCGATGCTCTGTCCCGTGAGCATTCGCCCGGCAGCGTCGGCGATGGTAATCGACAGCATTATCGGCAACCGCCGCCCTTTGTCACTGAACACGCTTTCGGCAGCCATAATCGTGGCTTTGGCGTTGAGCGTGTCGAAGATTGTCTCTATCAGCAGCACGTCCACGCCCCCGTCCATCAGTGCGCCAATCTGCTCGCGGTAGTTGGCAAACAGCTCGTCGTAGGTCACCGACCTCATCGCCGGGTCGTCAACGTTGGGACTCATGCTTGCCGTCTTGCCCGTGGGACCGATGCTTCCGGCAACGAATCGCGGCTTGTCGGGAGTCAGTGCCGTCATGCGGTTCGCTTCCTCGCGCGCCATTCTCGCCGCGCTGCGGTTTATCTCCTCCACATATTGCTCTACGTTATACTTTGTCAGCGATATGCGTTGTGAGTTGAAGGTATTTGTCTCTATTATGTCGGCTCCCGCCTCAAGGTAGTCGCGGTAAATCTTGCGTATGGCGTCGGGATTGGTGAGCGTCAGCATGTCGTTGCTGCCGCTTCCCTTGCTGTTCAGCCCTCTCTGCTGTATGAGTGCGCCCATCGAGCCGTCGAGCACCATCACCCTTTCTTTAAGTATGTCTTCGATCATGTTTTAATTACGAATTACGAATTTTGAATTACGAATTATTCTCGCTACGCTGCGATTATGAGTTATTGAATTACGAGTTGTGAGTTAAGAGTTACGAAACGGAAGTTCTACGAAATCAATTGCTCACGTTCCGCCGCAGAAAATAATTCTTAATTTTATAATTCTTCATCGCAGCGAAGCGAGAACAATTCGTAATTCGTAACTCAAAACTCGTAATTCAATAAACTTTTTTCGCAATCTTTTCTACGCTTGCCGTGGCGTTGATTGTGTAGAAGTGGATGCTCGGCACGTTGGCTTCCTTCAGCTCCCTTGCCTGCGCCGTTCCCCATTCCACTCCGAGCGCCTTCACGTCGTCGTTGGTCTTGCAGCGAGCCATTTCGGCGGCAAGCTCCTCGGGCATGTCTATGTGGAAGGTCTTGGGCAGCAGCGTTGCCTGTGCAAGTGTTGTGAGCGGCTTGATGCCCGGAATTATCGGCACGGTGATGCCCGCCTCGCGGCAACGGTCGACAAACTCGAAATATCGTTTGTTGTCGAAAAACATCTGTGTCACGATGTACTGCGCTCCCATCTCCACCTTGCGCTTCAGGTGCTCCATGTCGGTCTCGGGGTTCATAGCCTCCTCGTGCTTCTCGGGGTAGCCCGCCACTCCATAGGTGAAGGGTGTCGTGAGCGGTGCGGTCTCGGTGCCGTCCACCATCCTGCCGGCGTTGAAGTCGTTCACCTGCCGGCACAGTCCGTCGGCATGGCTGTGCCCGTCGGTGGCAGCCGAAAATCTGTTTTCGCCCTTCTGTCGGTCTCCGCGCAGCACCAGTATGTCGTTTATCCCAAGGTACGACAGGTCTATCAACTCGTCCTCAATCTCGTGGCGGCTGTATCCTCCGCAGATGATATGCGGCACGGTGGGTATTCCGAACCGTCCCTTCAGTGCGGCGGCTATCGCCACCGTCCCCGGACGCTTTATCTCCGAGAAACACCTGTACATGCCGTTGTCCATCGGCTGATACACCACCTCCGTGCGGTGCGTCGTGATGTTGATGTACGCTGGGTCGAATGCCATCAGCCTGTCGATGTTGCTGAAAATGTTGTCTATGCTTTTACCGCGCATTGGCGGCAGCACCTCAAACGAGAATGCCGTTTTGTGTTGTGAGTTTAGAAATGATGCTACGCTCATATCGCTGTTCTTTAATGAGTATTATATATAAATGGTGTGCAAAGTTACGAATAAGCGAGGACAAAACAAAATTTTTAAATGAAATTTTTTAATATTTTTTTTGTCGAGCGAAGTTATGTGACGATAAAAAAATAATTTGGATGGCGCTACAGCAGTCCCGTAAGGTCGGCAGTGAAGAATTCCTCGAATGGTATTCCGTCTGTTCCTATTACAATGGCGCGTTTGGGGTGATACTTCTTTTCGAATATCGGCAGCCCGCTGTTCATTCCCCGTTTGCCACTCTTGACTTCCAGTGCCAGAGCCTCGCCCTGCGATACCAGGATGTAGTCAACTTCGGTGTCGCGCTCGCGCCAATAATACAACTGACAGTCGTTGTCTTCGGCAAAATCGAGAAGGTACGTGCCTACGGCCGACTCCACCCATCTTCCCCACAGCATCGGATCCACGTAGTCGTGGTCGAAGCCTTTGCCGCGGTAGGCTGTGAGAAGGGCGTTGTTGTATACTGAGAACTTTGGTGGCGATTGTCTTTTTCTCGATTCGTCGTTGGCATATTTCTGGAGCCCGCACAGCAGGTTTGCCTCTTTCAGAATGTTTATGTATGAGGACAGCGTGGTTACATTGCCTGCGTCCTGCATCTGTCCCAGCACCTTTGTGAGCGACAGCATCTCTCCTGAGTATGAGCATCCCAACTCGAACAGCTGCTTGAGCAGTGCTGGTTTATAGATGAATGTGGTCATCAGCACATCTTTTTCTATTGCAGGAGTGATGAGCGAGTCCTTGACATACTTGCGCCATCTCTTGAAATCGTGCCAAAGTCCCGCGGTACCGGGGTAGCCGCCGTAGTAAATCCATTGCGGCAGGTCTATGCCAAAGGCATCACGCATTTCGGTGTAGTCCCAATGCCCCATTCTTATAAGCTCATATCTTCCGGCAAGCGACTCGGTGAGCCCTTTCCTGATGAGCAGGCGCGATGCCCCCAGCAGAATGACCTTTATATTGAGGCCATCTGCCGTGTCGGCATCCCATTCTCTCTTCACAAATTCGCTCCATCGCTCAATCTTTTGTATTTCATCGATGGCGAGTATCACTTCAGGCATTTGCAACAAGCTCATGCGGCTGCGCACCGATTCCCATGTGCGCTTTATCCAGTTGCTGTCGCTCCCGTCGATAGTGTCGGCACTGAAGAAGAAGAAAGGAATGGAAATGCTTTCCTCTATCTGTTTTATCAGTGTTGTCTTGCCAACTTGGCGTGGTCCGGCAAGTACCTGAATGAACATCCTCTTTTCTTTGAGCCTGTCCATAATCTGGTGGTAATACTTTCTGTGATATTCTGTCATATTTCTTTGCCTTTTACTCAAATTTCTGCTACA
>JAUNSB010000105.1:0-14854 GCA_030539375.1 Prevotella sp. | reverse complement strand
GGGAAAAGGAGAAAAAACGAAAAGGGTGCGCCATAGACTTATGACACACCCTCCTCTTCTTCATTTTTCAAAGTGTACCCAGTCCACTTCCATCCAGCCGCCGTCGTTCTTGGCGCCTGGGCGGCAGCAGAACAAACCTACCTTTGCGCCAATCCACTTGCCCACAACAGCCTTGAAGTCGCTGCCAAGTGTGGTGAACTTCTTGCCGTCGGTGCTGTACTGCATGGTGCACCATGTCTCAGGCTCATGACCAGCCTTTGGACGCTTGGCTTTCACAACGATGCGCAGATATACATCGGGTGTTGACGGGCGGCCGCTGAACTTGAGCGAGCCTCCGTTGGAAGAGAGATACTTGTTGGTGTAAGGCACCTCACCCTCTACGCTTGGCAGTTTTACGCTTGTTACGATGGTCTCAGCCTTGCCTTTCAGGGCATCCTTGCAGTCAACGCGCTGCAGCTCGAAACCGTCTTTTGTGTCTACTATCTTCAGTGCAAAGTAGCTCTGTCCCATCATTATCAGTCCGCAGTTCTCGCCGCGTGGCTTAAAGTCTGGGTTGGGGGTAAACTTCACCTTGGCTGTAACTGTGAAATCCTCGGCAGGCAGCTTTTGCAGCAGCAGGTTAGGGCAGTCGCTCAGGTTCTTGTAGTTGGGACGGTTCTCGACCGAATACAGGCGCAGCACCTGCTTGTTGGCGTCGCAGAACGACCAGTAATGGCTTGGCAAACCGTGCCACTGCCATTGCCAGCCCAATTTATTGGCGGTGAAGTCATCGCTCTCGTCTGGCTGGAAGTCGCCGCTCGACGGCAGGTTGGGCTTCTTATATTTGTTTACAGGCTCGCCGACACCGTCGCCGTCCTTGTCAACACCAATCACTGGCCAGTCGTTTATCCATTTCATTGGCTGCAGATGAACCACACGTCCGTAGGCATCCTTGTCCTGGAAATGCAGGAACCAGTCCTCGCCGTTCTGTGTGTCAACCCATCCGCCCTGATGAGGACCGTTCACTAAAGTGTTTTTGCCCTGAGCCATCACCACGCGCTCCTCGTATGGTCCGAAAGGGTCTTTTGAGCGCAGAACCACCTGCCAGCCTGTGGGCACGCCTCCTGCGGGACTCATTATATAATAATATCCGTTGCGCTTATACAGCTTGGTGCCCTCGATGGTGGGCTGTGTGTCGTGTCCGTCGTAGATTATGCGGCCCGGACCGATGGTGCTCTTTCCGTCAGGAGTCATCTCGGTCATAAACAGCACACTCTTCACTCCGGCTCTCGACCCGGCACAGCCGTATGACAGCCATGCGCGGCCGTCCTCGTCCCACAGCGGACAGCAGTCAATCATTCCCTTGCCTTCTTTCACCATCACCGGCTTGTCCCAATGGCCGCGAGGGTCTTTGGTCTTTACCATGAACAGACCGCGGTCGGGGTCTCCCCAGTATATGTAGAATTCTCCGTTGTGATGGCGTATTGACGGTGCCCATACGGCGTTGCCGTGCTGCACTGCCTCTGCCCATTCGTCGCCGGGATACCAGTCCTCAAGGGCTGCACCTATGAACTTCCAGTTCACAAGGTCGGTGGAGTGGAGCACCTGCAGCCCAGGGAAGCAGTTGAACGACGATGATGTCATGTAGTAGTCGTTGCCTACGCGGCATACGTCGGGGTCGCTGTAGTCAGCATTGAGTACCGGGTTGCGGTATTCCGTTTTGCTCACATTCGGATTCCATGTCTTCGACTTTGTCTGTGCCTGTGCGCCTGTGGCAACGGCAAGACCCAGCAATCCGAGAAATAAATGTCTTTTCATCATAATTTGGTTTGTTTTAATATATTTGTAGTTTCAAGTGGCAAAAGTAATATATTTTTTTGATATTACCAAATATGTACTGATTTTATTTACAAATTTTGCAAACTCATCAGTTTATGTTTCCATCATCATTGTTATTGTCTTAGAACCTCATAATGTAAACCGCTATTTATATAAACCGTCATTTATATTGTGTTTGCAAAATGACTTTGTCAAGTGCAAAGGTACAATTTATCTTTGGATAATCTCTTAGATTTTAAATGCTTTTCACTTTGACAATCAGCAAAACACGGATTTTTCCACCTCATTCTTTAGGAACGAAGAAACATATCCCACACTCTGGTAATAAAAACCAGTGGATTTATGCTGTAACCTGTCGAATGTTTTAGATGTATATAGAATATCCAAAGCTTTCTCAGAATCATAACCGTATGTATCCATCAGCCATTCGGCAAGTTCCACGGTCATTTCATCTTTCATTATCTGTATTTGATTTTCATTCAGTTTTGTCATAATGCTAAAAGTTTACTTAGTGCCCGTTCTGTTCCGAAATAATATTGAAATGTTATGCCCTTGGCGTATTTCAATTCTTGAATTAGTTTTTCAAGTGAAATAACACCTCCACGATACCTTCTTAACTGATATGTTACTCCGTCATCTGCAATTGGTCCGTAAACAATATCATAGTTATGGCAAGGTTGAGGTAAATGAGTATCGCGATTCATCAATATGAATTTTGCCCATTCTACAGAATAATCATCAAAAACCTTAACGTTCAGTTCGTCTGACAACATTATGGACTCATCAAACAGAAAGCTGCTTACTGTTGCTTTTCCTGATTGCATCTGACTGACTTTGTTGAAAGCCAAATCCCATGCCTGTTGTTTATCTGCGGATAAATAAAATCCCTGCCCAAAATCCTTAAAGGGTTTTGAGAGCAGCAAATCAGGTTTACCAATCTTTACATTTGAGCCATGATATAGTGTAATCATTACAGTTTCCCTCCATTATTCTTGCATACCATATATATTGTTTCAACAGAATCTTCAAAAGAAAATGTGTGAAGGACATTATAATGCTTATACAGATAATCAAGCCCCTTAAAAGATTTCAAATAGAAATATGCCTGACGAGGAAGTAAACCAAATCTTATGGCAAACTCGCTGATCAGTGATACAACAAATCCTGTTTTATTATGGTCTTCTCTTGACATAGCGCTAATGATAATATTGTTTTGGTGGCAAAGTTACTGTTTTTTTCTGACATTGCCAAGAATTTTGTGAAAATCTTACATTTATAAAACTATGCGTTCTGCAAACGCTTAAATAATTAATATTGTAAAAAGGTATGATGAAATATTAAAAAATCATTTTATATTTTGTTTTCTTTCCGCTTATTGATACCTTTGCACTCTGTAAAAAACGAACAGCAATGAAGAAATTACCGCTATTTATATTTTTCGCCTTGTGTATCATGGCGTTGGCAACGAGTTACGGCAGTTATCATGCCGCTGAGCAACAGGTGCAGAGAGACCTGCAGCAGGCATTGGCGAAAACTGTGGGCGAACGGGGCGTTGACGTGATGAGGCAGGACTCCATACGTGCCTACCGTATGATGGCGAGGACTGGGAGCGGAACCATGACCATTGCCGTGTGTGATGCCACGTTGCGCCGCCATCTGCAATTGCCGCAACTGCGTGAAAAGGCATACATTGCGTATAGGGTGGGGAAGGAGAGCGGCAAATGGAACGTGGCTTTTGAGAGCCGTGCAGACTATTCCATGGCTATGGTGTGGTCGCTGTCCGACCAGCGTCATTCCATGTGGCTGACCGTTGTTGCCGCTCTGTGGCTTGTGTTTTCATTTATGTGGAAAAGACGTATGCAGCCAGTGCGCGAATATGATGTTTGCAATAATGCGAAGCGTTTCGGCGGACTGGCATACGATGAGGCGAAGCAGTCATTTGTTGGCGATAATAGTATGACGGTGCATCTTACTCCAATGCAGCGGCAACTGATGGAAATGTTTTTTGCCTCGCCGTCGCACCGTCTCACCAAACAGGAGATATGCGATGCCCTGTGGCCCAAGAAAGAAGATGCGAGCGACACTCTCTACACCATGATACGCCGGTTGAAGCAGGAGCTTGGCAAATCGTCGTCGCTGCATATAGAATCCGACAGAGGTAGGGCTTACATTCTGTCTGACAGTGAATTGTCAGACAAATGTCAGTGACATTTGTTGTATTCATAGTTATATTTTCAGTAATTTTGCAGTCCGAAAACATAAAATTTACAGGATTGCAAAATGAAAAGACATTTGTTATTGGTTTTATCTGTGCTGTGCTCGGGCATAGCTCTACGGGCTCAGACCGACACACCGCAGGACAGTGTGCAACTGCAGGAGGTTGTGGTTAAGGGGGCGAAGACTGTCAGCAGGGTTGACGGAAAGTTAATATTTCCTTCCGATGAGGCTAAGCGTGCCTCCATATCAGGATATGATTTCATTAAGCGGCTTGCCCTGCCCGGCATAAAGGTGGATGATGTGAATGAGGCCATCAGCGGCAATGAACTGTTGGGAGAGGTGCAGGTGAGAATCAACGATGTTATTGCCACGAATGCCGACCTCCAGTCGCTTCAGCCGCAGAGCGTGGAGAGGATTGAGTACATCGACCGTCCCGGAGCCAAGTATGGTGAGGGTGTAGGCATTGTTGTGAACATCATTGTGAGACAGCCCGCCACGGGATATGTGGCTGGAGCCGGTGGCGCATGGATGCCAAGGGCTGACTTGGCGAAGTGGAACATATACACCAAACACAATTTCGGCAAGAATGAGTTTTCGCTCAACTATTCCGGCAGCTACAGACATCTCAACGGCTCTTCGTCTTGTGAGACGGCAGACTATCTTATGCCCGACAATTCCCTTTACAGTGTGGAGCGCAGCAGCATCGGCAGCATCTATCGCAACAAAGCGCACGATATTCAGTTGCGCTACAGCAATGTGGATGTGGGCAGGCATACGTTTCTTGCCACCGTCGGATTGTCGTCGGACGATACACCGCGCAACTATTCGCTGAAGTCGGTTGCGGCTTCCGATGGCACAGGCTGGAACCAGTCGTCAGACAATACCGACAAGAGCATTGCTCCCATTCTCGATTTTTATTGGACGATGAATTTCGGCAAGACCCAGACGGTCAGGGCAAACGCCACAGGCTCTTTTGTGCATACCGATTATCGCAGTTGGCTTGATACCGGTGGCGATGCCTTTGCCTATTCTGTTGCAGGCAATACGTGGGCATTGAAATCGGAAACGATGTATGAGAACCGCATGAAGCCTTTCACACTCGTTGCCGGTATGCGCTATAATCAGAAGTATATCAATAACATGTATTCCGGCGATGCCGTGGCATATACGCAAATGCGTGTCAGCGACTTGCAGGGCTTTGCGCACTTGAATGGCAGGGTGGGGCGGCTGTCTTATCTGTTTCGCACGGGTGTCAGCCGCCAGTATTACCGTCAGGGCAACAGTCATTATGACCGTATCTGGCTGCATCCCCGACTTACGCTGTCCATGCCGCTGATGCTGGGACTGAAACTGAATTACGACCTTAACAGTGTGCCGAAGGCATCGGCATTGCAGAATATGACAAACATACAGATTATGACCAACGATATGGAGTATTCGGAGGGCAACTCATCCATGAAGATGGAAAGACGCGATGACCATGCGCTGACACTGAGCTATGAGTCGCCGAGGTTATACACCCAACTGATGACAATGTACCGCCATTGTGCCAATCCCATGATGCAGCATACATATCGTAACGACGACAATAAGTTTGTGACTTCCTTCCGTGAGGGCAAGCGTATAAACATGCTGATGGTTCAGAGTTACACCAGCTACGACATTCTGCCCAAACATCTTACGGCAAGCGCCACGGCAGAAGTTCTGAACATAGAAAACGCTGGGGCTGACTACAACCACAAGATCACAACCTTCAACTGGTCGTTGTCGCTGAGTGCCTATGTCGGCAGATGGTCAATAGTTGCAGGTGCCGATAACGGTTTTCATTTCATGGAAAACGAATATGAGAGCAAGAACATCTTCAGTGATTTCGTTAATGTCTCCTATCGCCGCTCCAACTTTAACGTGGTGTTGTTCTGGCAGAACATCTTTCAGTCACGTCTCAAGACCGAAAGCGTTGAGAATCACAACCTTTATGCCCACAAGAACATTTCGAGACGGAGCACCGACCTTGGCAATGCCGTAGGCATAAAACTGTCATGGACAATCTCTAAGGGCAGACATTTCACTTCGCCCGAGCGCGATACCAATAGTCTGAAGGAAAGGGACACAGGTGTGGCAAAGTGATTTTGTTTTAATGTCCTGTTACCTCCCAGTGTCCTCCCTTGTCAGGACCTACGCGACGGATAACACCTTCTGCCTGCATACGCTTAATATGTTTGGAGACGGCACTGCGGTTGATGCCAAGCGCAGTCGCCATCTGTGTGGTGGTGATATTGGGATTGTTAGAGATGAGGGAAATGATGCTTTTGCGGGTCGTGGTTCCTTTTCTGTCCACCTCTTCTGTTTACTGTCCACCTTTTCTGTCCACTTCGTCACGCATCGATTCTTCATACATACGTATGTCGTGTTTGAGGTGTTCAATGTGAAGCCTTGCCATGCAGTCAAGGAAGATGTTGATGTCTTCTGCTTCCCGTGCATCAATAAGTGCTTGGATGTATTCTGCCTTATCTTGTTTCAGTACTTTTGATGGCAGTACGTCGTATTCCATTTGCAGGAGGTTCATCAGCAGTCTGCATGTGCGTCCGTTGCCGTCAGCCCACGGATGAATTGTTACGAGTTCAAAGTGAGCCCAGAAACTGAGGTCGTATATGGCGCAGATATCAGACGGGACAATCATTTTGCGGCGGGCGTTGAGCTCCTTGCAGAATTCTTCCAGCCGTTGTGGCACTTTCAGGTAATTCATGTATGAGCGTCCGCCAACTCCTGCCGTTACATTGAGTTTACGCAGTTCACCTTTTGAAGCGTCGGATGTTCCTCCAAGGGAGTTGTATTCAGAGCCTGTGCGAGCCATTACCTTTGCAGCAAGGTTGATTAGCGAATTTACAGTGATGTCCTCATGGTGCTTAATCCACACTTGTCCGTAATCATAGGCAATCTTTAGGTCGAGATTCATATTCTGCTCAACGATACTCCGTTTATTGGAAGTAATGCCTTCATCAAACAGCAGCTGTGCCTCAACCTCTGTCACGGTACTGCCCTCAATGGCAGTACTATGGGTTATAAGAGAATAGAGATAGAATTTCTCGTAGTCTATCTGTTTGGCAATGCCCAGTTTTCTGTATTGGTTGAGCAGTCGCAGTAATATGTCTCTGTTTTCTTGTGTCATAGAAGAATGTCTCGCACATAATTGGGCTTTCTTTTGCTTTTCTGCTGCAAAAATACAAAAAATCCCTCAATGAGGGAAACTTTTTCATGAATTTATCCCTCAATGAGGGACGTTTTTAAGTATTTTTATCCCTCAATGAGGGATTTGGGTAAACTAAAGCGAGCACTTTGCTGATGTGCTGCCGGTTATTTTTATCAAAGTGGGTGAATTTTTCTATTTCGCTCTAATTTGGATTTATTATTACAAATGGTTCTCTGAGAATCGCATAAAATCATTCAACTGCATCCTTGGTTTCAAATAATCAAAAATTTAGATGGCTGTATCGTGTTGATTATTAGGCGCTTATGAAGCTTCTGATATTTTCTTCTTCATAAGAAGTACCAAAAAACGGCATTTTTTGATAATTATTAAGGTAAAATGAATATATCTTCGTTGGCAAAGTAACATATGTTACTTATCAAAGTAAGTTAACTTCGTTGGCAAAGTCACCTATGTTCGTGAAAAACTTCATTATTTGTTTGCGTATAGTGGCATTTAAAGACCATCCCATTTTCTATTTCGCAAAAAAATAATGCAGGATTTTTTCAGAATTATATTTACATATAAGGCGCGTATCGGTATAGATATTTTTAAATATAACTGTTTAAAAGAAAACCAGAATAGTTACAATATTTTTGTTTAGCATTAAAAGAGGTTATTATTTTGCCGTGTGTGGTATTTAAATAAAAATCTAACTCTCGTACTGTGAAGGTCGATGAGCTTGTCATAATGGTTAACAAAACAAAAAAACGGTGGTGAAATAAACTTTTACTGCCGTTTTTTCTTTGTTTTAGTAAATAATTCGTAATTTTGCAGACGGATTGGGGGTATTCTCTATCCAAGACATGTTAGAAAAAAGAGGCGTTATGTCTTCTTCTTGTATGCGAAAAGCCTAGGAAACTTATAGCATATTGACAAGAGAAGGTATGATGGTCTCCACGCATAAGCGTGGGGCTGTTATTCCCACATCTGTCAATATAAGGTTTTCCTAGCACCTTCGCATTAAGACGTGGCATTACAGCTCCACGCTTCTGCATAGTTAATAACTTCCATTTTGGTGCTGGATGGACTTATTTATGTATTTCATAATGAAAACAGATTTCTTTAGGAAGACATTGTTCTGCACATGTGTTCTGACTACATTGAATGCAGTTACAGTCAATGCCGATGATCAGTCTGACCTTGTTCAGATTGGCGTATGGGGAGGTGCTCATTTAGGAAGTGCCAAGTTTTCAAACCTTGACGATGGTCTTTTTCCTGATGTAAAAGGAGTCACATCGTCTGTATTCGGAGCTTTTGCGAAATTTGACTTAGACAGAAGCCGTACTTTTGCATTGCGTCCTGAGCTCATGTTTCTGAAACGTGGTACACGAATAGAAAACATCTCATACAAGCCTGGTACAGGTACCGGACAGCTCAACTATGAACTAAATGCAAATTATGTGGATATTCGTGTTCCCATAATGGTCCAGTTCGGCGCGGTAGGCGGTGTACGTCCGTATGTATATGTGGCGCCAGTCTTAGGCTTTGCCACTGGAGGCAAAATATCTGCTGAAGACGACCGCAGCAGGCTCGAAATGGAAGTAAGCAAGGCAAATATTGCGTCTACGTATTTTGCAGGGGCTTTGGGCGCAGGTGTGAACATTCCTGTAAATATTGGTAATGGGAAATATTTCAATATCGGTATTGATGCCTCGTATGAGGTTGGTTTCAGCGATACATATGGCAGTAAGGAGAAAGACGGGAAGGCTATAGCGAACGGTTTCTTCCCTGTATATGACATTCAGGGAACCCGAAAATTCTCCGGCTTTGAATTAAAGGCTTCTGTAGCGGTACCATTGTCAATCTTTAAACGTACAGGAAAGAAGACTGTCAGAATTTACGATGATACTCCACCGGCTGTATCGAAACCAGTTACTGTACGTGAGAAGCCATGTTACACATTGGATGAGATTCTTGAAATGGTTCAACGTAACGAAAATGTATCTGGCAAAAAGATATGTGCAATTGATGTTATCAATTTTGAGTTCAACAAAAGTACTCTCACGTCCAAATCACGTGTTTATTTGAACAAGATTGTACAGCTAATGAAAAACACAGGATTGAAATTCATAGTACGTGGACATACCGACAATGTAGGTTCGGCAGAATATAATCTGAATCTGTCGAAGAAACGTGCAAAGGCTGTCTACGATTATCTTTTATCAAAGGGAGTTAATAACAGCAAAATCTCATATACTTATCATGGGTTGACAGAACCTATAGACACAAATGACACGGAAGAAGGTCGCAAAAACAACCGTCGTGTGGAGTTTGATATTTATTAATAAACAAATTATAAATATGATATAATCATGAAGAAGATATTTTATTTGAACGCCTTAATTGTGGCTTTATTTGCTGCTATGTTTGTCGGTTGTGTAAGCGATGGCGATGACACTATTACTTTGGAATACGGTAGTCCAAAGAAGATTATTATAGGCAGATGGATTCTTTCCGATGGCAGTACGACATCGATGGATGGTCTTAAATTTACAAAAAGTTCTATATGGGAATTTTTTAATGATGGTACATTTGAAATCTCTGGCGATGACAGAACCCACCGTTGGGAATTGGTCGGCAACACTAATGACTATGACTATGCTGGTGGAATATTGTTAGATGATTATCGTTATGATATCATTTCTCTTAGCGGAGATGATGATCATGGACGTTGGATTCTCGGTAAGCCTGACGACAATGGCGGCTACAAAAATCAGTGGGAATTATGGAAAGGTGATAGTGGCAATGATAATAATACAGATGTCCCTGACGATGAAAACCATGGCGGCAAGGGGAAGCTTGTTAAAACGATAAAAGTGTCTATTTACGACACAAGTGAAGTTATACAGTCTGTCAGTTTCTATTATGACAACAGCAACTGCGTAACATCTGTGATGTTTATGGGCAACGGAGAACCTATTATAGGTCCAGAGCCAGAGGTGGACAATGGATATATTAGGCTCTATTATGATATGCAAGAAACTGGAGATGGAAGGAGATTGACTTTGTCATGCTCTGGAACTGGAATATCAGGCATGGAGCATTATACTCCAGGTTATGCTATGTTGAACGATAAGGGCTTTATTGAATATGATTGTTTGGATGTCACAGCGGCAGAGTTAAATACCGGTGATTATGACCCTGTTATTTATTATTATGATTCAGAAGGTCAAACGCTGTCAATGGGTATAACTGGTGCACATGATTATAGAAAAAATTTTGTGTGGAAAAATGGTGACATCCAAAATGGCTATGGAGGTAATAACGAAAAATATACCTATTATTCAGACTATACAAACAAAGCCAACATCAATTTAAACAAGATGTTCACACAGACTTATGACGAGGACATTTTTGCCTTGGCTTTATGTGGTTATATCGGCAAAAAAGACACTCATTTACTTAAAGAAGTGAGAGGAAATGGAGGATTAGATTATTCGTTGAGGTATGAATTTGATAAAGACGGGTATCCTAAAACTATTATTGATACTCATTATGTTTATCGTATAGAATATACAAAATAAACTTTTTATATGGTTCCCGTCCTAAGCTTTATTTGGATGGGAACCGTATCGCACATAATAATTTGTGGGGATCCAATATTGTTTAGCATTAAAAGAGAGGTTATTATTTTGCTGTGTGTGGTATTTTAATAAAAATCTCACTCTCGTACAGTGAAGGCTGATGAGCTTTGCTTTTTGCGAACTAAATAAAAAATAATCTTAATTTATTTAGTATTTCACTCGCTTATTCGATTTTTTATGTTAATTTTGCATGATGATAGACTATCTTTTATAAGAAAACGTTTGAAAATAAAATTATTAGGATTTAGAATATGTCATTGAAATGTGGTATTGTGGGACTTCCCAACGTGGGTAAGTCCACATTGTTCAATTGCCTGTCGAGCGCAAAGGCTCAGGCAGCGAATTTTCCTTTTTGTACAATAGAACCCAATGTGGGAGTGATTACCGTGCCCGACGAGCGCCTTACGAAGCTGGCGGAGATTGTGCATCCGGGACGAATTGTGCCGGCAACCTGCGAGATTGTCGACATTGCCGGACTGGTGAAGGGTGCGAGCAAGGGCGAGGGACTTGGTAACAAGTTCCTTGGCAACATTCGTGAAACTGACGCCATAATCCACGTGCTGCGCTGCTTTGAGGATGAGAACATCACCCACGTTGACGGCACCATCGACCCGATACGCGACAAGGAGATTATCGACACCGAGCTGCAGCTCAAGGACCTGGAGACCATCGAGAGCCGTCTGGCAAAGGAGCAGAAGGCTGCCGCCGCAGGCAACAAGGAGGCAAAGGTGAACACCACGGTGCTGACGGCATACAAGGAAGTGCTGGAGCAGGGTAAGAATGCCCGTATTGTGAGCTTTGAGAGCAAGGAGGAGCAGCAGGCAGCCCACGACCTGTTCCTGCTTACGGCAAAGCCCGTGCTCTATGTATGCAATGTGGATGAGAGCGCAGCCAAGGACGGCAATGAGTTTACACGCAAGATAGAGGCTCTGGCAAAAGAGGAGGGGGCAGAGATAATGGTGATTGCAGCAAAGACCGAGGAGGACATCGCCGAGCTGGAGACATACGAGGACAAGCAGCTGTTCCTTGAGGAACTCGGACTGGAGGAGAGCGGCGTAAACCGCTTGATAAAGAAGGCCTATTCGCTGCTCAATCTTGAGACATTCATCACCGCCGGCGAGATGGAGGTGAAGGCATGGACCTATCACAAGGGATGGAAAGCTCCGCAGTGCGCAGGAGTTATTCACACCGACTTTGAGAAGGGTTTCATCCGTGCCGAGGTGATAAAATATGCCGACTATCTGGAGTATGGCTCCGAGGCTGCCGTGAGAGAGGCTGGCAAGATGGGTATCGAGGGCAAGGACTATGTGGTGCAGGACGGCGACATCATGCACTTCCGTTTTAACGTATAACAATCCGCCTTGGTTATGGACAAACTGATGTATATTGTCTGGAATCCAGACGTGCAGGCTTTCGGGATGTTCCGCTGGTATGCCTTGTGCTGGATGATAGGTCTGATACTCGCATACCTTGTGGTGCAGCGCCTTTACAAGCAGCAGGGCATCAAGGACGAGCTGTTCGACCCGCTGTTCATCTATTGTTTCATAGGTATCCTTTTGGGTGCGCGCCTCGGTCACTGCATCTTCTATCAGCCCGACTATTTCCTCACTTCGGGCAAGCATTTCATAGAGATGCTTGTGCCGATACATTTTATGCCCGACGGCGGCTGGAAGTACATTGGCTACGAGGGACTTGCAAGCCATGGCGGTACGATAGGACTCATGATAGCCCTGTGGCTGTATTGCAGAAAGACCGGTGTGAAGATGCTCACCGTGCTCGACAACATCGCTATTGCAACACCTGTCACTGCATGCTTTATCCGTCTTGGCAACCTCATGAACTCCGAGATTATCGGCAAGGTTACCGATGTGCCGTGGGCGTTTATCTTCCAGCGCGTCGACAGTGCGCCGCGCCATCCAGGACAGCTTTACGAGGCAATTGCTTATGCCATTCTGTTCTTCATCGGACTGGCTGTTTATAAGCGTAACCGCAGCAAGGTGGGCACGGGCTTCTACTTCGGTCTCTGTCTCGCCTATATCTTCACCTTCCGCTTCTTCATTGAGTACACTAAGGAAGTGCAGGAGGCCTTCGAGGAGGGAATGATGTTTAACATGGGACAGCTGCTCAGCGTTCCGTTCATCATCCTCGGTGTCTACTTCATGATGAGGGGGCGCAGCGCCAAGGTGTAGACATTGGAAAGTCTAATATAATAGACATTTTGCTGTTTTATGGCTGAAAATAAGGAAAAGGAGGTGTATCAACCCCAACCTTTTACTTTCTTTTAGGCACGGATTACACAGATTTGTGAAAGTAAAATCTGTGACCGCAAAGCTGATGAACTCTTATAAAAAGAGAGCAATGCGTGAGTAAATCGGTGTAATCCGTGTCCAAAATTTTTATTTCGACAGCTGTCTGTATATGACTGCTGACATACCTATTGATCCGACAATAGCCACGGCGATGAAGGCAATGTAGAGCAGCGGCATGATGGTCTTTAGACCTATGGCTCCGAACAGGCTTGTCAAAATCATAATGGCTATAATCATCAACGCCCAGTAAGCCAAGCCTGACAGGAACATTGTCATTTTGTAGCCATGGGTCATCTTGCTGCTCATTACGAGAGCTTCGCTTGGCGACACCTCTTTATCGAGCATGATATACAATGCCTGCGACCATCCGAGACTGATGATCAGCGCAGGGACAATCATGAACATGAATGCGGGGGCGAGCGACATCGACTTTAATCCGCATAGCTGGAAATATTCTCCCATATATTTGCGGTAGTGTCCGTTGAAGATAAACAGGCAGCTTGCCGAACTGTTGCCCCGGCTCAGAGCCACCGGCATCGACTGTATTGCAATGGTTGTTCCCACATTCAGATATGGTATCCACACAGTGATGATATATAATATCGCGGCAAGAAATATTACAAGAAAGTTTTGCAGTCCAACGGTCAATCCATCGCGCAGTATCATTGCGACACTAAGTTTTTCCGATGATGTGACGGGGGTGGGAGGTTCCGGTGTTACCTTACTGTCTGTAACGATTTCATCGTTAATCCACTGTCCGCAGTAGCGGCATTTCTTTGCTGCAGACTTAATCATTTGTCCGCAATGGGGGCATTTTTTAAATTCTTCCATAAATTTTAGTTTTTTAGTCAGGTATTTTATCTACTGGTACCAGGCGGAATCCTGTGCCTTGGCTTTGCTGTGGCTGCTCTGGTTCAGGCTCTGGCTCTGGTTTTGTTTTTTGTTGTTTGTTTTTTCCCTTCTTAGGAGAAGATAACGGCTTGTTATTTGTCTCTTGTGGATCTTTTTCAGAGTTGGCTTCCTCTGCCGGCTCAGTTTGTTCCATATCCTCACTGGGGGTAAGTTCTCCCGAGTTGTCGTAATAGTATATCTTTCCGTTTGTTGTCACCTTATATCCTTTGCCCGACAGTTCAACTTCTCCAAAAGCAATTTCCGTCACATTTGTGGTCATGACGTTGAGCCTTAGCAATTTGCTGTTCATTCCTTCACCTTTCCCCGCCACCATCATGATGTATTTCTCATCGGGCGAAAGCTTTGCGCTCTCAATGGTTGCTCCGCTGTATATTCCGTCGATGTCTATTTCATGTGTTGTGTTCGATTCGGCATCATATAACATTATCTGTCCGTCGGTTTGGTAATACAGTCGGTGTATATTCCCGTTGTCTATGGTTGCCAATATCGCTGTACCTTCAGGAAGACGCGACTTAACACTGTCAGTGAGTTCAATGGGTGACAGCTTTTTATACCCAGTGGGTGTTGTTTCTTCGTTTCTAAGTAATACAAAAATAATAATTCCTGCCACAATCAGTAAAACTCCGATAATGGCACAGATAGTTACTATTTTTGATTGGTTATTTCCTTTTTTCCCCGTTTTCTTGGGGTGGGGGAGGCTTTCTCCTTCGGCTTTCCGTCTTGCCTCTTCGGCAGCTCTCTCCTCCTCGGCTTTCCGTCTTGCC
>JAUNSB010000104.1:0-14894 GCA_030539375.1 Prevotella sp. | reverse complement strand
GTTGCTTAAAGCCTGTTTTTTAATATTTTTTTTATTTTGGTCTTACCGTTTATAGATGTTACTGTTGCTTTCTGACATGCAGTGGCAGTATTACGGAACGTGGTGCGCCTCATCGGCGCACCACGTTGGCGATAATAACATTAAACTTAAACTAAAAACTTATTTCTCTGCCACGGTAGAAATCCACAAGGGCGGTCTGATATAGATATTCGTATCGTGCCTGCATCAGGTCACTCTGCGCACGCATCAGGTTGTTTTTCGCCTCGTTAAACTCGGTAATGTTTGCCTTGCCGTTCTCATATTTTGCCTGCATCAGCGTGAAGGCATCCTCACTGCTGGCAGCGGCGGCGTTACTGCTGGCGAGCTTGCTCTGTGCAGCCACGGCATTATAGTAAACCTGCTGTATCTCCTTGTAGAGAGCCTTCTTGGTGTTGTCGAGCTGCAGGCGCTGGTTGTCGCGGTCAATCTCGGCAGAGCGTATGCTGTTGCGTGTGGCAAAGCGGTTGAAGATTGGGATGCTCAGGCTGAGTCCTATTGCCTGGCTGAAATTGTTCTTGAGCTGCTTGCCGAACCCGTCGGCATCGAATCCTGAGGTGGTATAGTAGTTGGTGCCAAGACTTCCTGAGAGATATAGCTGCGGATAGCGTGCAGCCTCAGCCACCTTGATGTTGCGCTCGGCAGCCTGCAGGCGCAAGTTCTCGGCTGCAATCTCAGGCTTTATGCCCACAGCCTCGGAATAGATGGCATCGGCAGACGGCAGTACTGAGGCATCAAGTCCCGACACATCGACATCAGCTACGGAAAATCCTTCGGGCGTAGACAGTTCCAGAAGCTGCGACAGATTGAGCAGCGCTATCTTCAAATCGTTTTCTGCCTGTGTGGCTGTGAGCCGGCTCTGCGCCAGCGTTGCCTTTTGCTGCGACACCTCGGCAGGACTTGCCTTGCCGCCGGCGAGCATTGCCTGCAGGCGCTCCACCTGCATGGAGTCGATAGCTATCTGACGGTGAGCCACAGCCACAAGCTCCTTACTGTAGACAATCTGTATGTACTGCTGCGCCACCTGCATGGCAATGTCGTTCTTTGCCTTGTCGAGGTCGGCGGTAGAAGCATCGAGGTTGAGCTTCTGCAGCTTTATGGTGTTCTCGATGCGCATACCTGTGAAGAGCGGTATGCTTGTGGACAGTCCGAACGATGTGCTCGAAGTGTTGGTGTTGCTGTAGGTGTTCTCGGCAGTGAGTCCTCTGCCAAACGAGATGTTTTCGCCCACCGAGGCACTGAGGTCGGGCAGCCGGCTGTTTTTTGCCGTCGACAACTGCAGCTCGTTCTGGCGTATGCGGTTGTCGGCCTGCTTTATGCTTATGTTGTTGGCAATGGCATGACCTATGCAGCGACGCACGTCCCACTGTGCGCTGACGCAAACGGGGATAGCGGTCAGTGCTAAAAGGGATAATATTGTTTTTTTCATAATCTTTTATTTTTCATCACCTATTTTCTCGGGACCGCGCACCTTGTCCTTGGCGCTCACGCCCTTCTTTATCTCTATGCTCACTCCGTCGCTCAGTCCGGTTGTCACGTATGTGCGGTTGTATTCTTTCTTGTCGCCAACAGTCTTCATGATGTATACAAAAGCACTGTCGCCGCTGAACTCGATGGCACTCTCGGGCACAGTCATAACATGCTTTGCGCTCTTGAGCACAATCTCGGCGTTGGCGCTATAGCCCGAGCGCAACTTGTTGTTGCCCAATGATGTCACGGCAGCCTTCAGCTCAAACTGATTGGCACCGTTGTTCTCAACAGCCTTTGGTGAGATGTACTCCAGCGAGGCATCGAACTTCAGGTCCTGCAGTGCGCCGATGGTGATTTTCATAGGCATGCCCGTTACGAGCGAGCCAACCTCGGTCTCGTCGATGTTGCCGCGGAATATCAGGTCGTTCATGTTTGCCACGGTGGCTATTGTGGTACCGTCGTTGAAGGTGTTACTCAGAATCACAGAATTACCAACCTTAACTGGTATGTCGAGAATGGTTCCCGTGATGGTGCTGCGGATGAGCGTTGAGCTGGCACTGGCGTTGCTCTTCGACACACCTTCCTTTACTACCTGCAGCGCGTCCTGTGCGGCGGCAAGCTCCTCCTTTGCCTGGCGCAAAGACTGGGCATACTTGTCGAACTCGTCATCACTCACCACACTCTTATCGTGCAGTCCCTTCTCACGGTCGTAATCCACCTGTGCCTGTTTCAGATTCACATTTGCCAAGCGCACTCTTGACTCAGCCGATGACAGTTGTCCCATGTCGGGGATAACCTTTACCTTGGCTATCACCTCGCCCTCGGTCACCATGTCGCCCGCCTCCTTATAGATGTCGGTGATAATTCCCGATACCTGCGGCTTCACGTTCACCTCATTTCTTGGCTCAATCTTTCCGGTGATGATAGTTGTTTTCTGAATGTCCTTCACCTCGGGTGTGAACTCGTTGTAGACAACCTCCTTGGGCTGCGACTTTTGGTAGAGGAACACGAATGTTCCAATGAAAATCAAGGCAATTATTGCCGCGATAATCAATTTTGAATACTTTTTCATATCGTTGTTGTTTTTTGTTTTTTAAAATTATGGGGCTAATAGGACTTATTTGCCCAATTACACTTATAAAGCATTATTATTCGTCTCTCATTGCATCCACGGGCTTTATGCTCATTGCCCTCATTGCCGGGGCAAGTCCTGCCAGCACTCCGAGCATACAGATAAGGAATGTGCAGAACAGAGCGGTCCAGAAACCTATCTGGAACGGCACTTCCAGTATTCCGTCGGTGGTGTTGGCAAGCTCCAGCCCGTGCAGGATAAGCACTCCGAAGAGTATTCCCATCATGCCAGCCACGGCAGTGAGCACTATGCTCTCGGAGATTATCTGCGAGAGAATCATCCTCGGCGTAGCTCCTATGGCACGGCGTATGCCTATCTCGGTGGTTCGCTCGCGCACCGTCACCATCATGATGTTGCTCACTCCGATTGCACCGGCGAATATCGTGCCAAGTCCCACAAGCCAGATGAGGAAGTTAACGCCCTTAAACAGGTTATCGAGAATGCCGAAGAGCACCTCGGTGTTTAGTATCATAAGTCCTTTCTCGTCCGTCGGGTCAACATAGTGTGCCCTTGCGATAACCTGCCGCATCTTCGGGGCTATCTTGCTCATCACCACTCCAGGCTTTCCCGTTGTGGCTATTACGTCAACGTTGTTGCCGCGGTTGTAGACCTTGCTCACCACCGACATCGGCAGCGTCACCGCCTCATCGGCACTACCCGTAATATTCACTCCTGACGTTCGGTAATCCACTCCAATCACTTTATAATATGTGGAGTCGATCATTATCGACTTTCCACACGGGTCGCCCCCCTCTTTGAACAGTGTAGTGTAAATCTTCTTTCCTATTACGCACACCTTTCGGCTGTCACGCATGTCAACATCATTGATGAAACGACCGTAACGCATAGTTGGCGGTTGTACCTTAGCAAAGTCAGGGGTTACGCCCTGCATATTGCACGACACACTCTGGTCGGCAAACTTTGCCGTAGGACTGGCATTCCAGCCCGGCATAACCAACGGTGCAATGACATCAAGCTCGGGCACCTGATTGCGTAGCCGCGTTATATCCTTCTCATCCATCTGCCACCAGCGGCCCTTCTTCAGTCCCTTGTACGGCTTTGTGGTCTGGTTCGACCACACCATTGCCGTGTTTGTGGCAAAGCCTGCAAAGTTTTTCTGCAGCATAATCTTGAGTCCCTCACCGCCGCCGATAAGCACTATCAGCATGAACACTCCCCAGAACACTCCGAATCCTGTCAGGAAACTCCGTGTCTTGTTGCGGGTGAGTGTGTCGAGTATCTCGCGGTATCTATCTAAATCTATGTAACTCATAATTAATATCTCTTTATTCCGCTCTTAATGCTTCGATTGGTCGTATTCTCGCCGCCTTCCATGCCGGAATGAGTCCGGCGATGGTGCCGGCAATGATTATCACGGCTGTGGCTTCAATGCACACGTCGAGTCCAACTGTGGGGTTAACGAACATCGTGGCTTTGAACACTCCTGTGTCCACCACCTCATGACCTATTGTCGCATCCATGTATTCGTTGGCGGCAACTCCGAGCACCATTCCTATATAGCCGAAGAAGGTCGTTACGATGATACTCTCTGTCATTATCAACCGAAGTATTGACCACGGTTTGGCGCCTATTGCCTTGCGTATGCCAAACTCATGGGTACGCTCCTTCACGGTGATGAGCATGATGTTACTCACTCCCACAATGCCGCTCAGCAGAGTAAACAGTCCCACAATCCACAGCGCCGTCTGTATCACGCTGATTCCGGTCTGCATCTGCAGGCTCTGCTCAAAACGGTTCCACAGATAAACGGCTTCCTTGTCATCGGGTGCCGCCGTGTGGTTGAGGTTTATCTTTTGGCGGTAGTCCTTCTCAAACTCATCGCTGCTTGCCATGTCGGTTAGTCCATGGAAAGAGAAGATAAGGTCGCCCACCTCGTCGCCCATTCCATACATCACCTTCATGGTGGTGAAAGGGATGTACGAGGGATTGTTCTGCTGGCTCTCGTCATTTTTGTAGATGCCCACCACCTTAAAGGCAAAGTTGCCCATCTTCACATACTTGCCCATGAGCGAGAGGTAGTCGTGTGTCAGCTCTTTGGCATTATCCTTGCTTATCACCATCACCTTGCGGTTTTCCTTAATATCGATGGCATTCACAAAGCGTCCTTCGAGCATCTCCACCTTCTCTATCTCGGCATAGCTCGGGTCCACTCCGTAGCACGGTGTGCTCTGGTAGTTGTCGCCGTAGGTGAGCGTCATTCCCCACTTGCGCACTGTGGCTCCAGCCTTGTCCACATTCCCGGTGAACGCGGTGCGTGTAATGTCGAGGTCAGAGTCGCGCAGCTTTATTGGGCGCCCTTCCTTCAGTCCGCCGTAGGCTTTCGATGTCTGTCCGCTGAACACACGCATCGAGTTGCTTATGTGGCGGTTCTGCTGTTGCAACTGGGCGTTTATCAGTCCGTTGCCGGCTCCTAAGAGGAATATCAGCATGAATATCCCCCATGCCACAGCAAATCCCGTGAGCGATGTGCGGAGCTTGTTGCGCTTCGATGTAGCCCAAATTTCATTTAATAATTCTCTCATATCAGTGGGGGATGTTATTTAACATAATCCTTCGACACCAAGTGATGGTCGCGGTTATCCTCGATGCTTCCGATTATACCGTCCTTGATGTGAATCACCTTGTCCGTCTCGTTAGCCACTCCGCTCTCGTGAGTCACCACAACTATTGTCATCTTCTCGTTGCGGTGAAGATCCTTCAGCAGGTCCATCACCTCCACCGAGGTTTTTGAGTCGAGTGCTCCCGTAGGCTCGTCGGCAAGTATTATCTGCGGTTTGGTTATCAGGGCGCGGGCTATTGCCACACGCTGCTTCTGACCTCCCGACATCTCGTTGGGATAATGCTCTGCCCAAGGCGCGAGTCCCAGACGGTCGAGGTATTCCATCGCCATCCGGTGACGCGTCTTGCGGCCCACGCCTTGATAGAATAGTGGCAACTCTACGTTCTCAACGGCGGTCTTAAAACCTATTAGGTTAAACGACTGAAATATGAATCCTATCATCTTATTGCGGTACTCGGCGGCACGTCGCTCACTGAGGTTCCATATCGGCACGTTATTGAGCAGATACTCCCCCGAGTCATAGTTGTCGAGAATACCCAATATGTTTAATAATGTGGATTTTCCCGAGCCCGACGACCCCATGATGCTCACAAACTCACCCTTCGCAATGTCGAGGTTGATGCCCTTGAGCACATGCAGCGGCTGTGCGCCCTGATAGGTCTTGTTTATGTCCTTTAGATGTATCATTTTAATTCAGTACGTTAAGTTTCTTGGTGCGAATGTTTCCTGCACTCGATTTTTCCTTGTTCAACACACGGCAGTTGCCCTCAAGCGTGATGTTTCCTGCGCTTGATGCCTCAGCTGCCACAGTGTTGGCTTTTATGTCCTTTACCTCGATGTTACCGGCGCTTGAGCTGTCAACTCCAAGCAGGTCAACCTCAGCACCGTCTACCTTGATATTACCTGCACTCGACGATTCGAGGTATAGGGTCTTTGCCTTTACCAGACCTTCTACAAACACACTGCCTGCGCTCGACGACTCTATTGCCACCTCTCCATCGTATTTCACTCCGTTCTTCAGATATATGCTGCCTGCACTTGAGGTCTCAAACTTATTTATTGCAGGACCACTCACATACACAGTTGTTTTGTGGTTACCGTTAATGCTGTGCATCCCCTTAAACGATACGTCAAGCTTTCCGTCGTTTACTTTCAGCGACACAAACTCAACCATATTCTCCGGCACATCAAGTACCACCTTCTGTGGCTCGCTGCTTTGGGTGTACACCACATTGATGGCTGTTGATGTCTCTATCTTGTCGAAGGTCTCAAGTTGTCCCGTGTACTCCTTCTGAATACGTTTCTCCGACGGCTTTACTGTGTTACCGTTCATCACGTTGCAGCTGCTCAACATTAATGCTGCACTTACTGCCAAAGATAAGATTTTTGCTTTCATTTTCTTTTGTTTTTTTATTGTGTTAAATGTTATTGTCTGTTCTCTCTACTGTCTTTAGACGCATTTCAGCGGGAAAAGCTGCAAAACAGATGGTGTTTTTTCTGTTTCAGCACGATTTTTCTCAGTCTGCAGTCTCCGCAGTATGCTTCTCCCACTCCTTTTTGATGTCCTCAATGCTTATGCCCAGCAGCTTCATGTTGCGGCAAAGGTCGGGCAGCGTCTGCGTGAGAAACTGTGTGCGTCGCTGCTCCGCTATCTGTTGGCGTGCTCCAGGTGTCACGAAGTATCCCAGTCCGCGCTTATTATATATAATGTTCGCGCGACTCAGGTCATCGTATGCCTTCACCACGGTGTTGGTGTTCACCTCCAGCAGTCCGCCGTATTCACGCACACTCGGTATGCGGCTGTCGTCGGCATAAACGCCCATCAGTATCTCGTTCGACAGTCGCTCTGCTATCTGCAGATATATTGCTTTGTCGTTGTTGAATATCATAAATTAATCCATTTGTTACTTATTACCTGTATTCGGCAGTACAGTTTGTACGATGCCCAATAGTTGAAATTTATAAACGCCAGTGTAGGAACTATGATGATGAGCATAGGCAATTCGTTGCCCGATTCAATATTGGTTCCAAGCCATCTTGCGAACAGCTCCATCCACGATGACGGCATGTGTGTCGCTACCGTTCCCATGATTATGCCGAACAATGTTGACAGTGCAAACAGGGTGACAGTGGTGAGCAGCAACGGCTGACGGCGGAAGAATGTTCCTCCGAGAGTGTAAAGACTGTGAGCCCATAGCGGCATGAGAAATACTTGCAGCACAACTAAATACGGAATATTATCTTCAAAACTTGGACTGTAATAAAAACCGTTGCTGACAACGTTCCACACCAGCGAGCTGTGTATGATCCAGCCAAATGCATACGACAGCAGTATTCTAAGAATGTCGGCACACACAAATGCCACGATACATGTAACCACCGAACTTACTGTTATCCATACAAAACGTGCCAGATATTTCTCAATGTTATTCGCAGGCAGCATCAGGGTCATCACCCTACCGTCGTTAGTCCGCAGGTCCTTGGCTATATACGCAATGCTGAATATCAGGAAAATGCTGAATACAACAAGCGTATTGGTCCACACGTATGTCATCTTTGCCTGCTTCCAAGTCTCACCCATGTATATATTGAGGTCTAAACCGAGCTGTATGCAATACAAGAAAGTCAGTCCCAGTGTCAATCCCACTATGGTGCGTATTGTTCTTTTATATTCGTTTGCGGCAATCCAAACGAATGTTTTCTTTAATCTGTTGAAATCCATTTTGTCAATTCTTAATTTTTAATTCATAATGCATAATCATTCTCTTTATTTCATTTTCCCGGCATTAACAGCGTTGAACAGAAGCTCCAGATTCATCTGAGTCTCAGGAGAGTCACCGCTGCGGCGCACAATAACTGCGTTGCCCTGCAGTGTAGGCTCGGCATAAATCACGCCGTCCATACCCTCGTAAGGCTGGCGGTACTCAAACGAGTACTCATTGCAGATGTCAGCCACTGAACGGTTGTATGCCACACGTCCGTTGTCCATCATTAGTATGTGGTCCAACAGCGACTCTACATCATGCACATGGTGTGTGGAGATTATTAGCGTGCGGTCCTCTGCCATGTTTTTTGCTATCACCTTGCGGAACTGGCTCTTCGACGGTATGTCAAGACCGTTGGTGGGCTCGTCCATCAGCAGATACTTGGTGTTGGCAGCCAATGCGATGCTAATATACACCTTTTTCTTCTGTCCCATCGACAGTTCATTGAGCTTCAGCGACAACGGCAGTTCAAAATCCTCAAGACATTTGTTGAGAATTTCCTTACTGAAACGTGGATAGAACCCGTGGGTAATCTTTACGTAATTATCAAGCGACACCTCGGGCAAACGAAATTCCTCAGCCACAATAAACATCTCGCTCAACATTTCAGCCTTGCGCTTACGTGCCTCAATGCCATCAATGGTTATACCGCCTGCATCGGGACGCAGCAAACCGCTTATTAAATATAATAATGTACTTTTGCCCGAACCGTTCTTGCCAAGCAGACCGTAGATGCTGCCCTCACCAATCTCAAGGTTAAGACCTTTATAGATTTTCTTTCTCTGTCCGGCATATCCGAAACTCATGTCTTTTATTTCAATCATAATCTCTATGTTTTTATTGTTTATCTATGTTATTTTCTTCGTTGATTACTCCTGTTTTAGCGTACTACTTTAATAATACACTACAAAAGTAGTGCATTTCCTTCATACTCACAAATTTTTCACTGAAAAAATGCAATTGTTTAACTTCTTTTTAGAATTAACATGTAATATAAGCCATAGCTTCAACCTAATTCTACCATAGCGGAACAGATGGGAATCATAAACGGTTGAGACCAGCCTAACATAGTACAATATTAAATTGTATTTTTCTCAAAAAAAGTTTTTAATCATTAATTTATTTGCGGATGTGCGCTTTTCTGATTACTTTTGCAAACGAGAACAAAATGTTTTCATCAGTATTAACCAATAAAGACAGAAAGATTATGAAAAAGTATGTATGCGACGTATGTGGCTGGGTTTACGACCCAGAAGTAGGAATACCTGAAGCCGGCATTGCTCCCGGCACACCGTTTGAGGAACTTCCCGAAGATTTTGAATGCCCGCTCTGTGGCGTTGGCAAGTCAGATTTTTCGGTTGAGGAATAATCAAATCTGATTTCTATGCAAAGAAATAATCAAGCAAAAAATCTCCCCGACAAAACATTAGTTTCTTGTCGGGGAGTTTTTTGTTTGCAATTAATGTATCTCCATGCTGCAGATTGCATCCAACGACTCCACCTCGCCCACAAGCCAGAGGATATCGCCTTTCTCAAACGGGCGCATGGGATTTACAGACGAAAGATTTTCCTCTCCCTCCTCCAAACCTATAACCATACAATTATAAATATCGCGGATGCCGCTCTCGCTGATGGTCTTGCCGATAAAAGGACTGTTGCTCCGCAGAACAATCTGACGCAGACGCATCTCGCGCTTCTCAAAGTCAAGTTCCTCGCCCATCACCTCGCTGCGCAAAGCCGCACCAAACTTGGTCAGCTGGTCGTCACTGCCGATAACCTGAATGCGGTCACCGGGAAATATGTAAGAATTACCGTCGGGAATATTTAGCCGGCGGTTTGCACGCCAAATGCTGCTGACATGCACTCCGAATCGCTGACGCAGGCGCAGCTCACTGAGCCGCAGCCCCATCCACTGTGTGTCCATGGGCACATCGAAATCGGCAAGATGCACATCACGGTCGAGCAGACGGTTCTCGTATAGCGGCCGCTTCCGGCCCTTCACCTGTTCGGCTATATCACGACTGTGCAAATTCTGCATAAACAGGCGCTCAATACGTATGGAGCCGTTCTTGATGGAGCGTGAAAAGACCATAAGCACCACCATGACAATGGCGATGGAAATCATCACCGTATCGGTGAAACGGCTGAGATAATTGCAAAGATAGAATATGAACGAACAGGCAATCACCACCTTTAACACTATCAGCAGGACAATGGGAACACGGTTGAAAATGTGCTCCTTCCAAAGAATCTGAAGCTCCTTGCTGTGATTTTTCTTCATCACAATGGCACGCAGGAACGGCGACATTAACAACACCGTGAGTGCACCGCAGATGAAATTGGCTGTCCAATGCCACCCCACAAGGACATGGCGGATGAACGGCAGGAAGAAGGTGAGCATGATGAGCAGCACCGATATTGAGATAATTGAGTAGACCGCAGTGGTGACAGCCATCTGAGTAAGCAGCGTGCGCCACAGGGCACGGGTGGTTCTCACCGACGACTTTGAGTGGTTGTGAAGCGTAATGCGGTTGAGCGTTGCCGTGACGCGCACGGGCAGGCGGCGCTCCAGGAAACGGTAGCCTGGCAGGGCGGCACGTATCATGTAGGGAGTGAGGAAGGTTGTGATGACACTCACTGCCACCACCACTGGATAAAGGAAGTGGCTCACCACGCCTAACGACAGTCCCAGCGAGGCGATGATAAACGCAAACTCACCTATCTGCGCCATAGAGAAACCGCAGCGCATGGCGCTCTTCAGCGGCTGTCCGCCAAGAAGATAGCCCAGCGTGCCAAACACCGACTGCCCAATGAGTATGGTGAACACAAGTGCGACGATAGGCAAGGCATAGTCGACGAGAACCTTTGGCTCCACCAGCATACCCACCGACACGAAGAACACCGATCCGAAGAGATTCTTCACCGGCTCAACCAGACGGATAATCTTATCCGCCTCAACTGTCTCGGCAAGAATGCTGCCCATCACAAACGCACCGAATGCGCTGGAGAATCCCACCTTGGTGGAGAGGACAGCCATGAGACAACACAAGCCGATGGCGACAATGAGCATGGTCTCGTCGGTCATCATGCGGCGCGCCTTGCGGAAGAACGCGGGTATGGCGAATATTCCCACCACAAACCACAGTATCAAGAAGAAGGCTATGCTCAGCACACTGTACATGAGCTGTCCGCCGTCGGGGGCGCTGCCCCTCGCCACGGCGCTCAGCATCACCATCATGACAATGGCGAGAATGTCCTCAAGTATGAGCACGCTCATCACCATGCCTGCAAACTGCTGCTGCCGCAGTCCCATGTCGTCGAACGCCTTATATATAATGGTGGTGGAGCTCATTGCGAGCATACCGCCAAGAAACACGCAGTCCATCTCGCCCCAGCCGAAAAGATGCCCCACGGTAAAGCCCGTGAGCATCATGCTGAAGATGATGGTAAAGGCGGAAATCACCGGCCCCACTCCCATCTTGACGATTTTCTTGAACGAGAAATCAAGACCGAGGGCAAAGAGCAGGAATATCACGCCGATGTCTGCCCACGACTGCACATTGTCGCGGTTCATCACACTCATGGTATATGGCATTTGCGGACTTACGAGAAATCCCGCCACGATATATCCAAGTACCAGCGGCTGTTTGAGCCACTTAAAAATAAGGGTGGTGATGCCTGCCACGACAAGTATCAGGGCAAGGTCGCTCACGAGTTCGGGAAGATGAGCCATAGTTCAATGTTCTGTGTTGAGTGTTCAGTGTTTAGTACCACTGCACGGCGTTGCTGTAAGAGCTTCGCTTGTCATACTTCAGGGCGTCGGTGAGCGTCGCGGCATTGCAGCGGAACGAGAAGTTATAGCTGGTATATGGCGCAAGCACCACCGAGCACGACATGTTGAAACAGTGCAGGTCGCGGCTGAGCGACGCTGTGGTCATTGATATTTTCTTGTTGTCGAAGTCATATCCCGAAGAGAACGATATGTTCCAGCCGTCACTGATACGGATGTTTCCGCTGCAGTTGAGTGTCTGGGTGTAGGAGTAGGGATAGTTCATCGTCTTGTAGTTGAACTCACCGCCAGTGTTCTCACGCATGGTGATGCCATATCCGAAGCTCAGCGACCACGGCAGCGAGAAAGCCATATATCCGTCCTCGTCGGTCTCAGCCTTTCCGGCACTCTCGCGCTTTGCTCCGCGCTGTCCTGCCTGCAGGGTCTTGTCCTCGTTGGTCTCGCGCTCATACTCGTCCTCCTCGTCATCATACTCATCGCGGTTACGGTCGTCCTTGTCATCCTTCTTCACCCGCTCACCCTTAAGCCACTTGATAAAGTTGCCGAACTTGGTGTTGTCGATGGTGTATGACAGGTTTTGGCTTATGCCCTGAAAACGTCCGAACTTGCCCTGGCTGTAGCGCGTGGTGTGCTCCGAGAGACGAGGGTTGCCGTTCTCGTCAAGCTCGTAGGCATAAGTTCTGAACACGGCGTTCATGTTGAAAGTATAGCTCTTTGAGAGCTTGAGACGAAGATTGGTGGTGAGGTCGCTCCACGGACGAATCTTGCTTGCCAAATTGTATGACATGTTGGCGCCAAGCTCATCGATAATACTGATTTTCTTCACACCAGTACTGTCATCATCGCTTTTGATTTTCATCTCCACATTGTTGGATATCGACATTGCGATACTTCCCGTCTTGCCCTTGCCCGGCACTCCGTAGAGCGAGCCCTGATAGGGAGAATATTCCACCAGCTCCACAGTACCGTCGGCATTGGTTTTCTGATAATTCTCATAATATCCGTAACGGCTTGCGCTGAAATCAGGGGCATAGTTGAAGCTTAGGCTTGGCGTGAAGACGTGGCGTATAGCCTGAATCTTGTCGCCAAAAATCTTTCTGTTGGGAATGAACATACCGTATAGCTTCGTTGATGCCGATACGCTCATGGTCCAGTTGTACACATTATAAAAACCGTCAATGGTGTCGCTCACCTCTCTGCCAGTCTCTGCATCCCACGACTTTTTCACCTTATTAGTATATGTGCGGTCGGTGAAGTTTATCGAAGGGTTTATATTTAAATAGTCAAACAGCGTGAAGTTGCCCTGTATTGGTATGGTGTGCTGCATACCGTTGCGCCAGTCGCGCGTGAGACTGGAGTGCATCAGCTTGTCCTCCTTGGTGTTGATGGAGTTGCTGAGATGACCGGTATAGCTCATCGAAATCTTCTCATACCACCGCTCCTTGCCTGCCGCCTTCTTTCGCTTGAAGGGATAGAAGCGGCTGATGCTGATGTTTACGTCGGGCAGAGTGAGCGCAATGGTTGAGTCACGCATGTTCTGGTTGAGGTTCATGGTGGTGCTCAGCGTCATGCCTATGCTCGAAAAGGTGTTGGTCATGCTCACCGACGATGTGCGCGTGCTCTGCGTCATGCTCTGCGGGTTGTACATCGAGGTGAGGTTGTTGCGCTCATAGCTGCTGGTGGCGAAGTTTACGCTTGCCGACAGCGTGCGGAAAGGATTAGCCTTGGCATCCTGCCTGTGGCTCCACTGTATCTTGAAACTTGTCTGCTTGGCATAGTCAGGCATGTTCTTCTCGCCGTTGATGGTGTTCTGATAGCTGGCAAAGAAACTGCCGCTGTAGCGGTAGCGCTTGCGGTAGTTGCTGGCTGCCGACAGTCCCCATGAGCCCTTGGTGTAAATTTCGCCGAGCAGCTTCAAGTCCATTTTGTCGCTTATTGCAAAATAATATCCTCCGTCGCGCAGATAGAAGCCCCGCTCTGTCTCATCGCCGTAAGTAGGCATAATGAGTCCGCTGCTGTAGCTTTTTGAAAAAGGGAAGAAACCGTAGGGTATTGCCAGCGGCAGCGGAACATCTGCCACCACAAGGTAAGTCGGTCCAAACACAACATCCTTGCCCGGGCGCATCTTTCCTCTTGACAATGCTATATAAAAGTCAGGATGCGGTTTGTCACACGTCGTATAGCGTCCGTGCTGTATGAATATCTCGCCCTTGTCGTTGCGCTTTGACAGCTCGCTGGTGAGATAGCCGTCTTCATGCTGTGTGTACACACCGTTGATGAGTCCTTTCTTGGTCTTGAAATTAAATGCCATCGTGTCGCTTTCATACTCATCGCTGCCCATCTTGAAGTTTGGAGTGCCAAACAGCGTGCCTGTGGAATCGGCAGCACCTGTGGCATGTACCACAGAACTGTCAAGATTGATGTATATCTTCTCGCTGGCAAGGTCCATGTCGGCATATTTCACCGTCGACGAGCCATAGAGGTGGGCAAGTCCCGTGGTGGCATCATATACGATGGAGTCTTCAGCGGTATAGTGCACGGGCGCATCAATACCGTTTTTACGCTTGCGGTTCAGACTGTCAAATGCAAGCGAGTCGTCTATTGCCTTGTTGTGGCGGTATATGGCAAGCTGCATGGAGTCCATTTTGGTGGTATCGGGACCGTTGTGAATGACAACGGCCGCTGTGTCGGCAGGCACTCCGGCAGGGACAACGGTATCCAGTTCCACAGAATCCTTTTGGAACAAAGCGGTGTCCCTGTCGACATTTCCGCCCTTGTCCCTTCTCGGTGTGGAATATCCCGTAGCCATTGTTGCAATGACCGCACACAATATTATAAATATAAGAGTTTGTCTCTTCACGGGGTGCAAAGTTACTAAAAAAAAATGAAGAATGAAGAATGAAGAATCGTTCTTTATAGTCCTTTTTTTAATATTTTTTTAGCCGGATAGTGCTCTGTTCACTCTTCACTCTTCATTCTTCACTCAAACATCTCAGCCCACGCCATGAATTTCCTCACTCCCTCAGCCCCGAACTTCTCCAGGCTGCGGGCTGTCTGCTCCACCGTGCGCCGCACGCCGAGCGATGACTTCGAGAAAAACTTGTCGGCATAGCATATCAC
>JAUNSB010000173.1:0-2624 GCA_030539375.1 Prevotella sp. | reverse complement strand
AACAAATTAAGTTTAACTCTCCTAAAAGTGACAACCTTTTTCAGTTAAGGTCAATAGGAATAACAAATTAAGTTTAACTCTCCTAAAAGTGACAACCTTTTTCAGTTAAGGTCAAACTTATAATGGTCGGGAACACTTTTCGGCATCATTTCAAGCTGAAAACAAATAAAAAAATATAAAAATGCACTCACATAGTGCAGAAAACTGCAAAAAATGCACTCATTGAGTGCATTTTTATTATCTTTGCACTCAAAATACAATAAATGAGCGACATGGAACAGTTAATAGCAAACTATAAAAGACTCTTAACGCTGACGACAAGCGATTTTCACAGGTATATGTTCGACAAGGTGAATTGGAACGGTCGTCTGGTAGGAATTGTAGGTGCAAGGGGAGTGGGTAAAACCACAATGATTCTCCAATATATCAAGGAAAGACTCGACCTTGGCAGTACACTCTACGTAAATGCGGAGGACTTCTATTTTACTTCACACCGATTAGTTGAACTGGCTGATGAGTTCAGCAAAATGGGAGGAAAGTATCTGTTTGTGGACGAAGTACACAGGTATGATGGATGGTCGAGGGAACTGAAACTCATTTACGACTATCATCCAGAGCTGCATGTGGTATTCTCAGGCTCTTCCGTGCTTGACATTAATAAAGGAGTAAAGTCAGACCTGTCGCGCAGGGCTGTCATCTACACTTTGTACGGATTATCGTTCAGAGAATATTTGGAATTGTTTGAAAACATTAAGACACCGATATATACTCTGGAGGAAGTCTTGGCACACAAGGTGGATATGGATGTAGATTTCCGTCCGCTGATGTACTTCAAGAGGTATTTGGAGAGAGGCTATTATCCGTTTGCTCTTGAAGACGACTATGAGGAAAAGCTGAAAGGCGTTGTAACAAAGACTTTGGAAACGGATATTCCTGAATATGCCAACATGAACGTGTCGACGGGCAGAAAACTGAAAAAACTGATGGCGGTGATTGCCGAAAGCGTTCCTTTCAAGCCAAACATGGTGACACTGGCAGAAGTGCTGAGCATATCACGCAATAATGTGGCTGACTATCTGCTGTACATAGAGGAAGCAGGACTGATTACTCAGCTGAGAGACCAAACTGGCGGCGTCCGTTCTCTTGGCAAGGTTGATAAGGTGTACCTTGAGAACACCAATCTGATATACGCTCTGACAAAAAAGGAAAAGGCAGAAATAGGAAACGTAAGGGAAACATTCTTCATGAATCAGCTGCGCGTTGTTGACGAGCCTATCACCTCGCCTGTTTCAGATTTTTTAGTTGGTGAAAGGACGTTTGAAGTTGGAGGACGCAACAAAAAACAAAAGCAGATAAAAGATGTGGAGAATGCGTTTGTGGTGAAAGACGACATTGAGTATGGCGGACTCAACATCATTCCTTTATGGCAATTCGGACTGTTGTATTGAATAGAAATTTTAATTTTTTAAACATAAAAACTGCACTCATGGTGCAATATTCCATGAACTTGGGTGTTTCAAATATAGAAAAAACAATTTAAATAAATACAATTATGAAAACCAAAAGTTTTTTCGGAATGCTGCTTGTGGCATTCCTTACTGTAACTGGGTTGACGGCTTGCAGCGATGATGATGAGCCCAAAGATGCAGTAAAGGAGATTAGGATGCAGATTTCGCCGGAAACCGGTGTAATGTACGATCTGTTCGATGACAAAAGAGAACATCCCATTGAGTGTATGCTCGTCATGTCAGAGGATAATCCCGGGGGGTGGGAGTCCCTTGGATTCGACAGAATCGAAGGTTTTACCTACGAGAGAGGGCACGAATATTACCTTTCTGTAAAGCGGACCATTCTTGCAAATCCACCTGCCGATGCTTCCGACCGTACATATTCACTCATACGTATTCTTGATGACAAGCTTGTAACAGACCCGGAAGTGCCGGTTGACAAGGATATAAAATCTGAAGCGGACATAGAATACTATGATTTGTGTCCTTTTGAAAAATATGCTGTCAGCAAAGAATTTATTATTGATAAGGATGGTAATATATTCTACGGCAACAGTTCATCACTGCCAACTTACGATGCAGCCCGTATTTGGCTGGAAAATGTTCTTGATAAGAGCGACCCGGACTGGCAGAAATTCAACAGTATTCCCTACATGGCATATTATTCATTTGTCTTGTCTCCATTCACAGATGATATCCGTATGGTTCGCAACGAACGCTCCGGTCCGATGTTTAAGAATGTCGTTCCCGAAAATGAGTTCACACATATTACCCAATCCATGAAGTCTGGCGAGGAAGCACGTTACGCCCTTATCCTTGCCAATATCTATAAAAAAGGACTTCAAAAGTTGGAATTTGTCATAAAGAAGCAGTGACACTGGTCAATGAGTAAATCGCCGATTGGGAGTTGCCAATCGGCGATTCACGATTCCAAATGATTGATTCACGGTTCTAAACGTATCGTTTACGATTCTATTCTCAACGTTCAGAAAAATTTGCACATAAAGGTTGTGCAAAGGTACAAAAATATTTAGCAGACAAAAGACACAATATTTAACGCACCTGACTTATACTAGAAAAAGTTGTCACTTTCGGAGCCCCAAAAGAAGTGACAAT
>JAUNSB010000172.1:0-2628 GCA_030539375.1 Prevotella sp. | reverse complement strand
AAAGGGTTGCTTTGAATTTGGATTTCATCCGACCTTTTTTACGTTCGGCATAGTAAGCGAGCTTCCTCTGCTCTCGCTTAATCAAAAAGTTTTGCAAGTCGTAATAAGTTATCCCAAGTCGTTGTTGATTAGTATCGCGGATACTGATTGGCATCTACTTTTTGACTTTTGTAAGAGACAGGCATTATCGGGAAGAAGATTCTGTGATGTGGGTATTGCATGAGGTGTTTGCCATGCCTACACATTTTTATATATGTGAGCCGAACGAGAAAGAAGGACGTAAGTTGCTGGCTGAAATCATATAGGGCGGCAACTTCGGACAAATGCCCACTAAGTATGATTGATAAAGAAAATAGTTATTTTCTTGCAAAAAGCTTTGGCAAATCAGATATTTTGTGTACCTTTGTCCCGAGAAAAGCAAATGTATTAAAGGAATCAGTATTATGAAATACAAAGAGATTACAAAAGAGGACGTCATTAAGAAGTTCAAAAAAGCAAGAGATGCCAAAAGGGCACACTTGGAGGAAATGGAACGGAGAATGCGTATAGCCTATAAGTTACGCACAGGGGAGGAGGCTTCTACTTTTAGCTGTATATGATGGAGCAACTTAGCATTGAGCGTATTAATGAAAATGCACCGTACAAGGTAAGTAGTGGTGAGACAAAAATATCATATTGTTTTACCACTTGTCATGGCATTTCTGTAAATATATTGAATCAAAAGCCATAGAAGAAGTAAAGCATAACTTTATTCTGCTGCAAAGGTAATGTTTTTTATAATAAGCAAATATTCGCATGAGTATTTACTTGGAATTTGAAAGAATTAACATTACAAGATTATGAATTACATAATAACTGGCGATACTGGTGGCATCGGTCGTTTGAGGAGGTACTTGATGACTGGTTTGAGGATAACGCCAGAAAAGGGCCGAAATGAGTGTTTTGTGTGGGGGGGCAGTGTTTAGTTAAGGGTATGCTTACGAACAATTAGGCATTGTGACTCTTCGATTTTTAATACATCAAGCCAAATAGCCAAAGTGGGATTTTGTTGTCATAACCTATCTCTATACCATCTGCAGCCACATAGCTGTTTTCTATATTGCGTATCTGTTTAAATCCTTTTCCCTTACCTCCTATTTCAAAAAGGAAGCTACCGTCTACGAGGCAATCGCCCACTTTAGGTGCCTGCAGTTTATGGCTATGACTCAGCATTGAGGCGAAAAAGGTCTCGCGAAGCGTTCCTGCCTCAACTTGTGGACTCAGCGCATACATAAGATTAGGATTCTCAAACAATATTTTCTCGGGCTTTACCAGTTGCTTCAAGCCTTTTGCCTCTGTGAACAGCTGACGTATGAGTGCAGAACGTTCCAGCAATGACAACAAGCGTATCAGCTGATTGCGGCTCATACCTAAGGTAGAGCAAAGCGTGGTCACATTCAGTGTAAAAGGAACCATCTCCGCCAATATAACCATCAGACGCTTGGTTTTATAGATGGTTTCATATTCAAGATTTTCCATAGCAGGGATGTCGTTTTCCAGAACAGTCATGACAATACGCTCCAGACGCTCACGGAAACCTTCCGCGTCTGTCTCATGGTAAAAAGGATAATAGCCACGGGAGAGATATTCCTCAAAAAGAGGAAGTACTTTGATTTGAGCAGTAAGAGAAGCTGCTATCTGCTCATGTTTGTCCAATATGTCGATAAGGGTGACGGGCTGCAGAGATATGGCATTCTGAAAAGAAAGATATTCACGGAAAGAAAGCCCTTTCATCTCGTACATACGGCAACGCCGGGACAAGTCGGCAACGGAACTGTCAAGCTCCAGTAACGAAGATCCGGTAAACACCACATTCAGTTCAGGATAGCTGTCGTAGATGTTTTTCAGTTCACGCACCCATCCTTGATAGCGGTGCACTTCGTCCAAGAAGAGATGTGTACCACCATGAGTGTAATGATACTCCGCCAACTCCATGATGGAATGCTCAGAAAACCACAACTGGTCTAATGAGACATAAAGCGCCTTTTTTCTGTCGGGAAAACAATCATGGATATGCTGAAGCAAAATGGTTGTCTTGCCAACACCTCTTGCTCCCTTGATACCGATAAGACGCTCCTGCCAATGGATGGCATTATACAAATATCTCCTATGTGGAAAATTTGTCCGCTCTATAAGGCGATAGTAGGTTTGAATGATGGTCTGCATGAATACTGTTTTATTAATTTGACTGCAAAGATAACATATTTTTCTTTATAAAGAAAGAAAATATTCGTTTTTTTTCTTTACGGAGAAAAATATTGTGGCTTCAAAGGTTAAAAATTGACACGATTACTAAAAATAGCCGAAATGCTGAGAGATTACCAGAAAGATATTTGCAGCAGGACTGTAGAGGCATTCAGGAATCATAGGAGTGTGATGGTGCAGATGCCTACGGGAACAGGAAAAACCATTGTGCTCGCTTCGCTCGTACATAGTGTGGAGTGTGAAGGGAGGAGTGTGGAGTGCAGAAGGAAATGTGCGGAGTATATAGCACGGGCTGAAAGCCCAGTGAGCGCAAAGCCCAGGGCAGAGCGTAGCGGCACCCTGGGTGGAGGGAGGAACGGCACAATGGTTTTGATTGTGGCGCAC
>JAUNSB010000103.1:0-15974 GCA_030539375.1 Prevotella sp. | reverse complement strand
ATACAAAATAATAAATACAAAATAATCGTGAAGCAATATATTGTGAAAGCGCCCGCGGGAGTACGTACTACCATTAATCTGCCGGCATCAAAAAGCATAAGCAACCGTGCGCTCATAATCAGCGCCTTGGCAGGAGACGGCACACCTCCAGGAAATCTCAGCGATTGTGATGACACTGAAGTGGTGATTGACGCATTGAAGAATATGCCGCCGGTGATCGACATCAAGGCTGCCGGCACCGCCATGCGCTTCATGACAGCCTATCTCTCCACCTGTGACGGAGACGAACATATAGTAACAGGCACCGAGCGTATGAAACACCGCCCGATAGGGGTGCTGGTGGATGCGCTACGCTTTCTTGGCGCCGATATAGAGTATGTGGGCGAAGAGGGATTTCCACCGCTTCGCATACGCGGACGGCAGATGGACGGCGGCGAACTCGACATTCAGGGCGATGTGAGCTCGCAATACATCTCGGCACTGCTCATGGTGGCTCCCGTGATGCGCCAGGGGCTTACGCTCAATCTCAAGGGCGAGGTGATTTCGCGCCCTTATATCGACCTGACGCTCTGTATGATGCGCGAATGGGGTGCAAAAGCTGAGTGGACCGATTCGCGCACAATCACCGTTGAACCTTCTCCATATACAGCACGCGACTATGTGATTGAAAACGATTGGAGTGCAGCCAGTTATTGGTATGAAATAATGGCATTGTCACAGGGTGACGACGATGAACTGACCCTCAGCGGACTGATGGACGGGTCAAAGCAGGGTGACTCATCGCTGCGTTATGTGTTCAGCCTGATGGGAGTGAAGACAGTGTTTGGCGAGACAGGCAATATCACCGATGTTAGGCTGAAACGCGTGAGGTCGATGGTGCCGCGTCTGGAGTATGATTTTATCAACTCGCCCGACCTCGCTCAAACTTTCGTGGCAACTTGCTGCGCCATGGGCGTGAAATTCCGCTTCAGCGGGCTTCAGACGCTGAAGATAAAGGAGACCGACCGCATAGAGGCGCTCAAGGCTGAAATGCTTAAACTGGGATTTGTGCTGCACGATGTTGACGGCTGCGAACTTTATTGGGACGGCGAGATGTGTGAGCCTGCCGCCGACAAGTCGATAGATACATACAATGATCACCGCATGGCGCTGGCATTTGCGCCGATGGCGCTGCGGCTTGGCGAGATGAGGATAAACAATCCCGAGGTGGTGTCGAAGTCTTACCCCTATTTTTGGGACGACTTGCGCTCGGCAGGGTGGACAGTGACGGAGGCATCATGCTGATTCTTCTTGTGTCACTTGTGGTGCTGGGCATTGTGGCGGCAGTGGCAACGAAAATGTTTATGCGTGGCGACGGTGTGGAGTCAGCTCCCGTTAATGCCGGCAGCGATTGCGGCACCTGCAACGGCGACAACGACAAGTGTGAGCAGACCTGCATGATGGAGGCGGCGGTGAAGCCCGTGGAATATTACGATGACGAGGAGCTGGACCAATATCGTGGACGCCCGTCCGACGGATACACCGATGATGAGGCAGAACAGTTCCGCGACATTCTCTACACCATGCGTCAGGACGAAGTGGCGGGATGGAATCGCAGCCTTATCCTGCGTGGGATAAATTTGCCAAATCAGGTGAAGGATGAGGTGGTGATGCTTATTGGGGAGTGAAGTAATCTTCACTCTTCATTCTTCATTAAAAAAATATAATATGGATTCTATACTTTCCGTTTTCGAATACGATTTTTTTCGCAATGCTGTTCTTGGCTGTCTGCTTGCGAGCATTGTCTGTGGCATTGTGGGCACCTACGTTGTCACCCGACGGCTTGTGTTCATCAGCGGAGGCATCACTCATGCCTCGTTTGGCGGCATAGGACTTGCTGTGTTTCTCGGCATCAGCCCACTGCTTGGAGCCATGGCGTTTGCCGTGGCGAGCGCGCTTGGAGTGCAGTGGCTGTCGGCAAGGCGCGATGTACGTCAGGACTCCGCCATCGCCATGTTCTGGACTTTTGGCATGAGCGTGGGTATCATCTTCAGCTATCTCACACCTGGCTTTGTCACCGACATGTCATCCTATCTTTTCGGCAGTCTGCTGACTATCGGTACTCCCGACCTTGTGGTGCTTGCCACGCTTGCGGTTACGGCGCTTGCAGTGTTTTCTGTGTTCCGCCGTGTCATCGTTGCCGTGGCGTTCGACAGCCAGTTTGCCCGCACACAGCGGTTGCCCGTCAGCATTATAGAATATGGAATGATGATGCTTATAGCCGTCACCATAGTGGCAACTCTCCGAATAATGGGTGTTGTTATGGTTATCAGTCTGCTCACCATTCCACAAATCACCGCCAATCTTTTCACCCATAATTTTTCCACCATGATGCTGCTCAGTATCATTGTGAGCATGGTGTTTTGTCTTGCCGGTTTCTGTCTGAGCTTCTTTCTTAGCGTACCCTCGGGTGCTGCCATCATACTTGTGTCGGTGGTGGGCTACGCTGTTGCGCGGCTTATTGTCCGCCAGGCATGACACAGGCGCATCTTGTCTACACGTCAGAACCTATATAAAAATGACAGCGCACTGCGTGAAAAGTTTACGCAATGCGCCGCCATCTTTTTATAGCCTTACGGCTCTATTTCACAATCACTTTCTTTCCGTTTACAATATACAGGCCCTTGCCCAGAGTCTTCACGCGCTGACCGTTCATGTTGTATATTGTTGCCTTGCTGCCGTTCTCGCCGTATATGCTTCTGATGCCTGTGGCCTTGCCCCATGCAGCACTGTATATCTTCAGGGCATTTTCAGCGGTATTGGCCTTGTGCATTCCCCTCGCACTTTGTGATTCCTGCATGTTGCCGTAAACATATACTAATGTTGGCTCTGCAACATCATACGGTATCGATACCTTACTTTTGCCACTGGCCTGTCTTGTTATTGGCTCGGCAGTGCCTATCATCACGTTCAGCTGCATTTCGCCCACTGTTTCTGCTTCCAGCTCTATTGTTCTGCTTCCAGCATCAACCATGAATATCATTCCGATGAAATTATTGAGCAGATATTCATCGAACATATCCAGACCGAAGATGTTCCTCACCTGCTCGTCGGTTGTGGCCTTTTTCAGTATTATGCAGTTTTCTGCGGCAACATATTCTCCGGCTTCTGCAGGAACATTGAAGAAAATGTTCCTGACAATGTTTCCGTCGAGGTCGGTGTTCTCGTCAATATCATCTTTTCCAAATCCTGCATTTTCATCGTCTTTCGGTTCAAGGTCCTTTGAAACAATATGTTTGAAATCCTTCCAACCATCGGTATTTGTATATATCGTCCTTGTGCTGTTGGGCACATAAAGCTTGGTGGTTTCATAAACATCTTTTGCGAAGCAATTCGAAATGACATACGGTTCTTTCAGGTAAGAAACGATTTTCTTGAGTTTTTTGCAGTCTGAAAAAGAAGGAAATTGCATCATGTCTTCTCCAATAAATATGGATTCCAAGGCAGAACACCGACCAAACATATTATTCATCTTTGTTACATTGTCGATGTTAAAACTTTTGAGATTAAGATGTGTCAGATTGCCACAACCAAGGAACATCTGTCTCATGTCTGTCACCTTACTTGTGTTGAATTTGCTTACGTCGAGACTTGTCAGGCTACTGCAATTACAAAACATATTGAACATCGTTGTGACATTTTCAGTATTAAAATTGCTTACGTCAAGGCTTGTAATGTTCTTGCAATTTCCGAACATTGATGACATATCCGTCACTTTGCTTGTGTTGAATTTGCTTACATCGAGACTTGTCAAGCTGCTGCAGCCGAAAAACATACAATCCATAGTGGTAACATTTCCTGTGTCGAATTTACTTACGTCAAGGTTTGGCAATTTGCTGCAGTTAAAGAATATCCATCTCATATCTGTTACCTTGCCAGTATTGAATTTGCTGACATCAAGATTTGTCAAATTGTTGCATTCGTAAAACATACCGCTCATATCTGTCACATTTCCAGTATCGAAATTACCAAATTTAATACTTGTCAATGCTTCACAATAGTTGAACATCTTCGACATATTTGTTACATTACTCGTATTGAATTTTGTTAAATCAATATTTGTCAAAGCCTCACAATTGTTGAACAGACCCGACATGTTTGTGATATTGCTTGTTTCAAAATTGCTTAAATCAATACTAGTTAAAGTTTTACAACCATTGAACATGGAATGCATTTCAGTTACGTTGTTTGTATTGAATTTACTTACATCAAGGTTTATCAGACTACTACAACCACTAAACATCCGTGTCATGTCAGTAACATTGCTCGTATTAAATTTGCTGACATCAATCTTTGTCAAACCACTACAACTGTAGAACATCTGTGACATATTGGTTACATTATCTGTATTGAAATTGCCGACATCAAGCTTTATCAAGGCTTTACAACCACTGAACATGGAGTTCATATTGGTTACATTACTCGTATTAAATCTGCTGACATCAAGATCTGTCAAATTGTTACATTCTTGATACATACAATGCATGTCTGTTACGTTACTTGTGTTAAAGTTGCTAACATCAAGATTTGCCAAAGCTTCACAGCCACTGAACATAAACCTCATATCGGTAACATTACTCGTATTAAAATTGCTGACATTAAGTTTTGTCAAACTGCTACACCTTTGAAACATGGCTGACATATTGGTTACATTACTTGTATTCAAGTTTTCAAGACCTATAATTTCTTTAAGAACTTCACAATCGCTAAACCAGTATGCAGTTGAGGTTGGACGTGCAGATGAAAAAGATGTGTCAAAAACAACTTTTGATATTTTAGGATGGCATTTATATCCCGCTTTTATATTGTATATATATCCATTTCGTTCATCATACAAATTGTCATAATAAAAGGTTGCGACGACATAATTTCTGTCAATCTCCACGTACATTTTTGCTTCATTTTCTTGTGCACTCACCTGCAATGCCGTTGCCAACAGCATCATCACCATTACAAACAGTCGCGATGCCGATTTAAAAGGCACGTTAATCTTCCTGCCTTTTGTTCCTAACAAGTTAAATTGTTTCATAGAAATTTGTTTTTTGCACCTCTGGCTCTAAGGCTACCGTTAATGTTGGGTTTGTTTTTCATGACATATAGAGAATACATGAAGCCACAGCCGCATTTTGTTTTAGGAATGCAAGTTGCACGTATTCTGAATACGCCGATTGTTGCAGCTATGATACAAAAAAGCGTGAGAACCGACCCTGTTGCCCGTTCCACGATTAGAGGCTCTGGCATTTGCCCATCCAGTTGAACGAGCAACGCAGAACCCACGCCGATGTGTTTATATAATTATCCCTATACACCAGCACAAATACACCTTATTATATATAAGGTATACGTACAAGCATAAGGGGATGCCTATAAAAACATCCCATGAGCATCTACCGTTGCTATGTTCAAGACTGGATATTGAAACTGCCAGATTTCTAATCGTCAAGAACAAAGCGCTTAGCAAACGCTTTCCTATAAAATAGCGACTCTCTTCCCACCCTTACCCCTTTGGATTCATTCAATGTTTCCTCCAGTCCGGCGTGAGCATGTCCACATCTTATATAGAGAGACTCCAATGAATTTTGTCCACCAGCGCCCTACAAAGTTTGCAGACAGCGAGAATCGGGGACAAAATTAATAAAAAAAATAAAATAAAACGAGCGTTTTGTTGAAAAAGCAACAAAACAGGGCGTTTTTTTAACATTTATAGAAGAGGTTATTAAGTCTACCCCGCCACCTGCTGCAGGCGGAACTCGCGCGGAGTGCAGCCCACCTCGCGCTTGAAGAAGCGCACAAAGTGCTGGGGATACTGGAAGCCGAGCGAATAAGCCACCTGTGAGATGTTTAGCGACAGGTCGAGCAGCTTGTTCTTTGCCACCGACACGAATTTCAACTGGATAAACTCCTGGGCGGTCTTGCCCGTCTCCTTCTTCACAAGGTCGCCGAAGTAATTGGCAGAAAGACACATCTCGTTGGCAAAATACTTCACACTGGGGAAGCCCTTTGCCGACAGGAGCGGACCGTTGATGTAGCTGTCAAGCAGTCCCTCGAAGCGGAAGATGACGTTGCGGTTGAGCTTTTCACGTGTGGCAAACTGACGGCTGTAGAAACGCAGGCAGTAGTCGAGCAGCACCTCGATATTGCCCACGATAAGCTCCTTGGAATAGTCGTCGGCAGGGTTTTCCGCCTCGCGCTTTATCCTCATAAGACAGTCGTAGACTATGGTGCGCTCCTGCTCCGAGAGATGGAGCGCCTCGTTTGAGAAATAAGAGAAGAAGGTGTAGCGGCTCATCTTCTCGGCAAGCGATGTGCCCAGCAGAAGGTCTGGATGAAACACCAGACCCACGTACGACGGGGCTACCCCCTCGATGATTTCGATGTGAGTCACCTGCCCGGGGGCGAGGCATACCACGGTCTGGTCGTCGTAGTCGTATTGGGTGCGCCCGTAGCTGATGTTGCACGACTTGGTGTTCTTCAGAAACATGGCATACAGTCCCCACTGAACGCTGTACTCGCGAACTTGCTCGTGGCTGCTGCCCTCAACCACAGCCACAAGCGGGCTGTGGGTCTTAAAACCGTGAAAATCGTTGTATTTCTCAACCGTGTCAATCTTATACTGCTCCATATATAGTTTAGTTTTCTGCAAAATTACGAATAAGCGAGCACAAAACAAAATATAAAATGCAAATTTTAATATTTTTTTTGTCGAGCGGGAGTAATTTCTCTAAAATTACGAATAAGCGAGCATAGAACAAAATATAAAATGCAAATTTTAATATTTTTTATGCCGAGTGGAAGTAATTTCTCTAAAATTACGAAAATAAGCGAGCACAAAACAAAATATAAAATAAAATTTTAATATTTTTTTTGTCGAGCGGGAGTAATTTCTCTAAAATTACGAATAAGCGAGCACAGAACAAAACATTAAATACAAAATTTAATGTTTTTTATGCCGAGTGGAAGTAATTTCTCTAAAATTAGATTAGATGTGATACAGCTATACCTGTGAGGATTGCAATGGTGAAACTTGCAAGTGTCCCAATCAGGACATATTCCGTGGTGCGTATTTCTTTAGCTTTTTGTAATTCGCCAAAACGGAAAACAGATTTCGCGGCGAGCAGAAAACCTATTCCCTCAATGCTTCCGATGAGAACAAAAGAAAGTATCAGCACTCGCTCTATATAGCCTATCCATTGACCTGCATTCGGAAGACTCTGCGTATTAGTCGATGTTGGTGTCCATTTGTTTAAAAACAGCCCCAACAGGACAGATGAAGGTTTAAGCATAAGAATGAATGCCGTGGCAATAGACCAAACTTTCATTGAACAAAAGTTCTCGAAACATACCGATTCTATGCTACTGCCAAACAACACAAACCATAATACACCGATAACCGCCATATGGCTCAGCTGATCGAAAACGAATGTATGGAGAGAACTATCGCCAAACTTGCATTTTATCATGTCAATCACAAAATGAGTTACAAAGATAACCACGGGGATAAGCCAGCAGGACCATTCTGCCACAAACAGATAAACGATAACACTGTGAATCATGCTATGTAGCAGCTGATACCCAATACCCCTCATGCCCGGCTTGCGTTTTCCGCTATTGATATCATCGGTTTGAAAGATGAAATCTGCGCACAAATGAGCACAGAGTAGTTTTACAAGAATTATGAACGGTTGCATGTTATTGTTGTTTATGATTCATTAGGGTTTTGAAGTATTCAATATAATCCAAGATTAGTTGAGCTTTGGCGGAGTTCCAATGATAGTTAAAGTTTTGTCTTGTCATGCCAAACTCTTCTGCCATGTCTTTTTGCTTCTTTGGGTAAAGCAAGGAGTTACCTACAATCATAGCCTGCTTCACAGTCCATGAAGATATTATGTCGTCTGCAAAACGAGTGACAAGTTCTATAGCGTTGTTAAACTCTGCCCATGGAGTTGAAACAACCAGTCTTTTCCTGCCGATACTGTCAAACGAGCGCCCAGATAGTCTGAAAGCCTCTCCGTCACTTGTCACTATACTGTCACTCTCGAAAGAGATGTCACCAATGCCTATAGACAGTCTTGCATCCCATACCTCATGGTTCTCTGGAGTCGATGCACGAAGTTTTGCTCTTAATGCAACAGCAACAGTCAGGGCATATTCAGATTTGTCTACGATAATCTGGAAACTGTCACCCCGATACATTTCCATTCGTACTGGAGTGAGAGACACAAAGTTCGTAATGGATGTTTTCAAAACATCCACAACATTCTGACGCCACTCTAAGGCTATATTCGTAGAGTTAACCAAATCACCTGTAATTACGCCTTTTATCATAAATATTTGTATTTGACGATGCAAAGATAAAGTTTTTCTTTTGAAAAATCAAACGATATCATTTGATTTTTCAAAATCAACTATATTTATTTGATTTGTTTAACTTAATATTGTTATTTTGGTAACTATTTGACCTTCGTTTGAAGGCACGGATAAGCTTAGCGTAGTCAAATTTTCTCGTCACTATCCAATCTTTTTTAGCAAAAAAACAGATTTTCTCAGGAAAAAGCATTAATTTTGCAACCACAAAAACTAAAAAGATGACACAAGATAACACAATACCACAGCAATGGAAGAAATTCTACCTGAAAGACGTGACGTTTAACAACCTCATGACCCGGCGCATCTTCCATGTGCTGATAGTTGCAAATCCCTACGACGCCTTTATGCTGGAGGACGACGGACGGGTAGACGAGAAAATCTTCGATGAATATATGGACCTTGGGCTGCGCTACCCCCCGACGTTCATGCAGGTGAGCACCACGGAGGAGGCAGACGCAGCAATGAAGGCTAACGACATAGACCTCGTGATATGTATGCCGGGAACGGCAGACAACGACGCTTTCTCGGTGGCGAGGGAGATAAAGCGCGCGCAGCCGTTCATTCCCTGCGTTGTGCTGACGCCGTTCTCACATGGCATCACAAGGCGAATGCAGGACGAGGACCTGTCGATGTTCGACTATGTGTTCTGCTGGCTGGGCAACACTAACCTCATTCTCTCCATCATCAAGCTGATTGAGGACAAGATGAACATTGAGCACGACATCGCGGAGGCAGGAGTGCAGATGATACTGCTGGTGGAGGACGGCATACGCTTCTATTCATCGGTGCTGCCAAATCTCTACAACTTCATATTGCAGCAGAGCAAGCGGTTTGCCACCGAGGCACTCAACCCTCACGTGGCAGCGCTGCGCAAGAGGGGCAGGCCCAAGGTGATGCTGGCAAGAAGCTATGAGGAGGCGATGGAAATATATAATAAGTTCTCGCGCAACACGTTGGGAGTAATCAGCGACTGCCGCTATCCCAAGGACGGAAAGGTGGACCCTGAAGCAGGACTGAAGCTGCTCAAGGAGATAAGGGAGCGCGACGAGTTTGTGCCACTAATCCTGCAAAGCTCTGAGAGCGAGAACAGGGCAAAGGCTGAGGCATTAGGATTCCGCTTTGTTGACAAGAACTCAAAGAAGATGAACATCGACCTGCGTTCGCTCATTGAGGAGCACATGGGATTCGGAGACTTCATCTTCCGCGACCCCAAGACGCACAACGAGGTGCTGAGGGTGCGCAGCCTGAAGGAGCTACAGGACAACCTGTTCAACATTCCGCAGGACTCTATGCTCTATCACATCTCGCGCAACCACATGAGCCGCTGGCTAATGGCGAGAGCCATATTCCCCGTGTCAGCATTTCTGAAAGACATCACATGGCACAAGCTGAAGGATGTGGAGGCTCACCGGCAGATTATCTTCGAGGCAATCTTGCAATACCGTAAGATGAAGAATACGGGAGTGGTGGCGGTGTTCGACCGCGGAAAGTTCGACAGCTACAGCCATTTTGCGCGCATCGGCGACGGCTCGTTGGGAGGAAAGGGACGCGGTCTGGCATTCCTTGACAACATCATAAAGCGTCACGAGGAGTTCCACCAGTTTGAAAACGCCACGGTGAGTATTCCGCTTACGGTAGTGCTGTGTACCGACCTCTTCGACGAGTTCATGGACAGCAACAACCTGTATCAGATAGCGTTGAGCGACGCGCCCGACGAGGAAATCCTGCAGGCGTTTCTAAAGGCGCAGCTGCCCGACTCGCTCGTGCCCGACTTCTTCACGTTCTTCGACGCTGTGAAGGCACCCATCGCCATACGCTCATCATCGCTGCTGGAGGACTCTCACTATCAGCCGTTTGCTGGAATATACTCCACATACATGATTCCGTATCTCGATGACAAGTACGAGATGCTGCGAATGCTGGCGGCGGCAATCAAGAGTGTGTATGCGTCGGTGTATTTCCGCGACTCAAAGGCTTACATGACAGCCACGCAGAACGTCATCGACCAGGAGAAGATGGCGGTAATCCTGCAGCAGGTGGTGGGAAAGCAGTATGGCGACAGGTTCTATCCCAACTTCAGCGGAGTGCTGCGCTCGCTCAACTATTATCCCATCGGCGACGAGAAGTCGGAAGAGGGTATCGCCAGTCTGGCGCTTGGACTCGGAAAGTACATAGTGGACGGAGGACAGACGCTGCGCGTGAGTCCCTATCACCCCACTCAAGTGCTGCAGACCAGCGAGATGGAGACTGCGCTGCGCGACACGCAGACACGCTTCTATGCGCTCGACACTACCAACATCGGCACCGACTTCAAGGTGGACGACGGTTTCAATATAAAGAACCTTCGTGTGAAAGAGGCGGACAAGGACGGTTCGCTGCAATACATAGCCTCGACGTTCGACCCCTACGACCAGGTGATACGCGACGGCATCTACGAGGGCGGCCGCAAGGTGATAACTTTCTGCGGAGTATTGCAGCACGGGGTGTTCCCGCTGCCGGAGCTGCTCCAGATAAGTCAGAAGTTTGGTGCGGAGGACATGAAGCGCCCCGTAGAGATTGAGTTTGCCTGCAACCTGAATGCCGACAAGACCGGCGAGCTGTATCTGTTGCAGATTCGCCCCATTGTGGACAGCAAGCAGATGCTTGACGAGGACATCACAAAGATAGCCGACGAAGACTGTCTGCTGCGCTCGCACAACTCGCTTGGCCACGGCATCTCTGATGACGAGGTCTTCGACGTGGTGTATGTGAAGACCGACGACAGCTTCACCGCCGTGAACAATCCGGCAATAGCCGAGCACGTGGAACGCATGAACAAGAAATTCCTCGATGCCTCCACACCTTATATATTAATAGGGCCGGGACGATGGGGGTCCAGCGACCCGTGGCTGGGCATTCCAGTGAGGTGGCCGCACATAAGCGGTGCCAAGGTGATTGTGGAGACGGCGCTAAAAAACTACAACATCGACCCAAGCCAGGGCACTCACTTTTTCCAGAATCTCACATCGTTTGGTGTGGGCTATTTCACCATCGCCCCCGACAACGGCGACGGAGTGTTCCAGAAAAATGTGCTCGATGCCATGCCGGCTGTGGAGGAGACAGAATATGTGCGTCACGTGCGCTTCGACCGTCCGCTGAAAATAATGATGGACGGCATGAAGCAGGAGGGGGTGGTGATTTAAATGAAGAATGAAGAGTGAAGAGTGAAGAATTGCAAAATCGACGAAGTCAATCTTGTTCCTCGCAGCTATATTGCGCAGCCAATTCTTCATTCTTCATTTTATAACAATCGTCCCGACATCCTGCAGCTTCATCAGCATGTTGGGCGACTTTACGTTCTCCAGAGTCAGCCCCTCGATAGGCATTTCGGGCAGTCCCGTTGCCTTTATCAGCATGGGGCACTCGCCAATCTCGATGTTCTTCAGTGTGATGTTGCGGAACATTGGCGTGAGCTCGTTCACCGCCGGAGTCGGGTGACGCTCGGCGAGCTTCCCTACGTATGTAGGCGAGCCAAGCATGTCGAAGAACACAGCGGCACGGTTGCACTTGTTTATCTTGGTGTTCTCAAGCCAGATGTTCTCCGCACCTCCGCCGCGCGGACGGCGTGTCTTGAAGTAGAGCGGACGTGATGCCTCGTCAATCACAAGGTCGGTGGCATACACGTTGCGTATCATGGCGGCTGTCTCGCTGCCTATGGCAATGCCGCCCACGCCGCGCTTCACATGACAGTGGCGGATAACCACATTCTCCGTGGGACGCTTCTTGTCCACTCCGTCCTTACCGCGACCAGCTTTCAATGTAAAGCAGTCGTCGCCGCAGTCAAGCGTGGTGTACTCTATAAGTGAGTTTATCGATGAATCAATGTCAATGCCATCGGTACGTCCGCGGCCGTGGCTGTTCACGGTGATACCACGGATAATGGTATTCTCGCAATATGTAGGGGCAATGTTCCAGAATATAGACTTCTCGAAGGTAAGTCCCTCCACAAGGATGTTCTTGCAGTGGATAGGGCCGAAGAAGAGTGGCAGGAATATCTCGCCACCATTTTCCCTGCCATCGAACACACGCTGCTCCAACGGCATCTTGCCGATATTCTCGTCCACGCCTTTTGTCACCATCCGGCTTATTTCGCAGTCGTAACTTGGAGCCACCAGCTTGCCCTTACCAACAAGGGCAATGTTCTCGGCACCGTTGGCATAAATCATCGCACCAAGCGAATAGAGGTCGATTCCCTCGTCGCGTGTAAGCACAGCCGGCTGATAGTCTTTCAGGTTGCCGCTGAAGTGCAGCTCCGCTCCCTCGTCGATGCGCAGGCATACGTTGCTCTTGAGCTCTATTCGCCCCGTAAGCCATTTTCCGGCAGGCACCGCCACCGTGCCGCCGCCCTTTGCCGCCATGCGGTCGATAGCCTTCTGTATTGCTGCCGTGCAGAGCTTGCCCTGACGGGCTCCCGCCTTATTTATATATAATGTACGCGCGGGAAACTCCGGTCTTTTTAGCTGCGGCATCTCAAACGGTGCCTCAATGGGTTCTATCTCTTCCGGCATCTGCCAGTTCTGTGCGTGCAAACATACAGTTGCTGCCAATGCCGCTACAAAAATAAAAATGCGTTTCATCTGTCTTTAATTAGTTTTTGAAAAGACGGATGAAACGCACGTTTGTACTTATTCGCAGGGCTACACACTATTGTATGCCAAACTCCTGCTGCTGCTTGTTCACTTCCTCAAGAGTTTTCAGGCGTTCTTCCTCAGTCATGCGCTGCACTGGAGCATTGTCATTAGGCTCCACCTGACCGAAAGCCACGTCGATGCTCGCATTGTCAATGTAGCAGGCTGGAATTACAGGCTCCACACTACGGATGGTGAGCGTGTCGGCTGCGGGGGCATGGTTACCGTCGTGGGCGGCGCGGGCGGTGATGGTTATCTCGCCAGCCTCATGGGTGGAGCGGATGAGCAGCGGAGCGCTTCCCCACTCCACGGCACGCGGATTGGCAGAAATCCTGCCGTTGTCAACGATAGTGGCGTTGCCAGTGACGGTGAACTTTATCTCGTCCTTGGCAAGACGGCGCACGTTGCCGTTGTCGTCGGTAATCTCAGCCACAATCACCATGATGTCGCTGCCGTCGGCAACGAGTTCCTGCCCCATCTTGTCGGCATAAAGGCGAATCTTTGTGCTGCGGCGCGACGGCATCTTCTTCTCCGTAGCCACCACCTTGCCGTTCCTTATACCCTCGGCAACAAGCGACACGCGCTGCCAGTTGCGCTTCTTATAACTGTACTCACGTGCCTCCATCTGGCTCCAGAAATTCTTGAACACCACGGGCTTGTTGGGCTGGTCGGCAACATTGTGCTTCACAGCCTGCACAGCCACCTTGTCGCCCTCAAGGAAGGTGAGGCGCACGCTGTCGCAGTTTGAGAACACCGTGACATCCTCCTCCGAGAACGGCATCATCTCGTTGGCGATGAACACCATCGGCTCATCGGTGAGCTGTGAGCGGAATGCCTCAAAGGCATACTTCTTCTGGCGGAAAGCATCGTAGATGCCACCGAAATATGGGTCGGGATGATAGCCACGCTGGTGGTCGAACGGATGCCACTGGCAACCGCCGATAAACTGACGCTGAGAGTGATACATCTCGCCGATGCTCTTTGACAGCGACATTGCCTGAACCAGCATCGGACGCTCGCCCCATGAGCGCGAGGCTCGGTTGATGCAGTTGTGTGCATACCAGTCGTCAACAATCTCGCCAAACTCACGGGTGAAGATGCATTTGTCGGAGTCGAATCCCTCCTTTGTCAGATCATCGTGCCAGCCGTAAAGCACGTCGTAGTTGTCCTTCACTCCTGCCGAGTGCATGTCGGCGGCAGCCACAGGACGGCCGGGATATGGGAACTCCTCACGGGTGATGTTCAGCGCCTTAATGGCAAAGTCCTCGGGATAGCGTGTCTCATTGAGAATAGGCTCCCACATGAGCACCGATGTGTGGTTGCGGTCGCGGCGTATGATGCTGCGGGTGTTCTCGTGAACCATCTCGCCCCACTTCGGGTCTTTGTTCCAGTACTGCCATCCCGGCGTAGGTATGATGATGAAGAGTCCCAGCTCGTCGCAGGCATCCATGAAGGAATCGTCCTGAGGATAGTGGGCAGCGCGGATTATGTTCATGCCGGCATCGCGCAGACGCTTGGCATCGCGCCACTGCTGACTGTTGGGCACGGCATTGCCGATGTAGGCAAAGTCCTGATGGCGGTTGCCGCCCACAAGCTGATGATAGGGCTTGCCGTTGAGCCAGAAACCGTCCTTACCGCGGAACTCAGCCTTGCGGATTCCCATGCGCACAATGCCGCCGTCGACGGTCTTGCCGCCATTGACCACCGAAATCTCCGCATTATATAAATAAGGTGTCTCGGGCGACCACAGGTTAGGACGCTTGATTACCGCCGACAGCTCTGCCTTGCCATAGCCATTGGCTGGCACCTTCACGCCGCGCTTCATCGTGGCAACCACCTTGCCGCCCTTGTCCTTAATCTTCACCACAACGGTGGCAGATGCAGCCTTCGCACTGCTGTTGCCCAGCTCTACGTTCACAAACGCCTTTGCCTGAGCATCGCTGATGCCGTCGTAGTGCAGGAACACTCCGCCGCCGGCAACCTGTCCGCGCTCCACGGCATCGGTAATGGCAACAGGACTCTTGCCTATGAGCCACACGTCGCGGTACATTCCGCCGTGATAGCAGAAGTCGAGAGCCGACTGTTTCTTGCCTGGAGGATAGTTCTTGTCGTCACTGTTGTCGGTCTTCACTGCAATGATGTGCTTCTCGCCAGGCTTCACTCCCAGTTTGCTCAGGTTGATGATTATCGGCAGATAGCCGCCGAGATGCTCGGTCACCTGCTTTCCGTCGAGCCAGATGGTCTGTTTGCCCATGATAGCCTCGAAATACAGGGTCACATCCTTGCCTGCCATGTTCTCCGGCATGATGAAATGCTTGCGGTACCACGCCACACCCTGATAATTGCGGCAGCCGCTTGCCTCGGCAGCCTCAAGCCGCAGAGTGTGGGGAGCCGACACCACCTGCCAGCCCGTGTCATCGAAATCCTTTGCCGAGGCTCCTGCCTCGTCGCCGAGCAGGAAGCGCCAGCCTTCGTTGAAGTTTACCACCATGCGCCCCGAGCCGGGCAACTGGAAAAAGCCTGCAACGGATGTAGGCAGCTGCGCTTTTCCCGCAACAGATGTGTCCGCCGCCTTTACCGATAATACCGACAGCAGGCAAGCCATCACTGCTGTCATCAAATGTCTTGTTTTTATCATTGTTTTTTCATTTAAGTAGTTTCCGTTTGCAAAGATAGCAATTTTTTCTGATTCCATGAAATAAACACAGAAAATTTTGTTCTCCACTGCCAATATGCCGCTTATCCCATGCAAAATGTTAAGTGTGTCTCAAACGTCAAAATATTTCGCCGATTATCTTTTTGTATTTCTCAATAAAATACTATAATTCTTATTTATAGTCCAACCCGATAGATAATACCTTGATTTAAAAGTACATATATACTTCCATAGTCCAACCCAAG
>JAUNSB010000102.1:0-16037 GCA_030539375.1 Prevotella sp. | reverse complement strand
ATTCTTCATTCTTCATTAAAAAAAGAGATGCGGGATGTACTCGAAAGCAACATCCTGCCTTTCTGGATTAATAAAATGGTTGACCATGAAAATGGCGGTTTCTATGGTCGTATTGACGGTCATGGCAATCTTCATCCCGATGCTGAGAAGGGCGGTATACTCAATGGTCGCATCCTGTGGACCTTTTCAGCAGCCTATCGTGTGCTGGGCAATCCTGCCTACCTTGAAATGGCGACAAGGGCAAAGGATTACATCATCAATCATTTCTTTGACAATGAGTTTGGCGGTACTTACTGGTCGCTCGACTGCAATGGCAATCCCAAAGACACTAAGAAGCAGTTCTATGCTATCGGTTTTATGATTTATGGCTTGAGCGAATATGTGCGTGCCACAGGCGACAAGAAGGCTCTCGACTATGCCATCCGACTATTTGACTGCATCGAGGAACATTCGCTCGACAGGCAGCACAACGGCTATATCGAGGCATGCACAAGAGAATGGGGCGAGATTGCCGACATGCGTCTGTCGGACTTTGATGCCAACTATCCCAAGTCGCAGAACACGCATTTACATATAATAGAGCCTTGCACCAACCTCTATCGTGTATGGAAGGATGAGCGGCTTGAGAAAGCATTGCGTAATATCATCGGTATATTTACCGACAAGATATTGAATCCTGAGACCAATCATCTTGACCTTTTCTTTGAGAACGACTGGACACGGGGTGCAGGACATCTCGAAAGCTACGGGCACGACATCGAATGTTCATGGCTCATACATGAGGCAGCTCTCGTTCTTGGTGATGCCGATGTGCTCTGCCGTGTAGAGGAGATAGTGCCTCTTGTGGCAAAAGCATCCGAAAAGGGACTTAATCCCGACGGTTCGATGATTCACGAGGCAAACCTCGACACGGGACATGTTGACAATGACTTGCATTGGTGGGTACAGGCAGAGACCGTGGTTGGATTCTACAACATATACCAGCATTTTGGTGATGAGTCGGCACTTGACAAGGCACTCCATTGCTGGCAATATATAAAGGACAATCTCATAGACTACGAGAACGGTGAGTGGTATTGGAGCCGCCGTCCTGACGGCACACTGAATCTTGACGATGACAAGGCTGGATTCTGGAAGTGCCCATATCACAACGGGCGTATGTGTCTGGAACTGATAGAGAGAATTAATAATTATGAATTTTGAATTATGAATTATGAATTGTCGGCTAAAGCCGATGAAAAATTAATAAATTAAGAATTGGAGCATAGATAAATTCGTAATTAAATAAGTCTTCATCGCAGCGAAGCGAGAACAATTCAAAATTCGTAATTCAAAATTAAAAATGGAGGAACGACAATGAAACCAAATGAACACATAGATAATGTGATGCACGAAATCACGCCACTTATGGATAAGGACGTGCTGTATATAGCCGATCGTCATAAAAAGGAGTTCGACTATCCCATTCACTGTCACGATACGATGGAGCTGAACTTCGTAGAGCACGCTGCGGGAGTGCGCCGCATAGTGGGCGACTCATACGAGGTGATAGGCGATTTCGATATGGTGCTCATTACCGGTCCCACTCTTGAGCATGTCTGGTTGCAGAATGAGTGCCGTAGCGACGACATTCACGAGATAACCGTACACTTTGATTTCGACAACGATATAAACGGCTTTTTTGGCAAGAAGCCGTTTATGCACATCCGTCGTATGCTTGATGAGGCACGTAAGGGATTGGCGTTTCCACTGACCTCCATAATGCAGGTGTATAACGACATCTGCGCCTTGCCGTCCGAAAAGGATGGCTTCAGTGCGGTGATGAAATTCATGGGAATACTCAACAAACTTGCGCATGCCGACGGAGCCTATACTTTGGCATCGTCGAGCTTTGCCAAGGTGCAGATTGATGAGGAAAGCCAGCGCATACTGAAAGTAAAGGAATATATTACCTCTAACTATAGGGACGAGATACGTTTGTCGGTGCTTGCCAAGTTGGCATGTATGAGTGAGAGCGCATTCAGCCGTTATTTTAAAATGCACACCGGTCGTACCGTGAGCGAGTTTATCATGGAACTGCGCCTGGGCTATGCCTCACGTATGCTTGTTGACACCACCAAGAGTATTGCCGAAATCAGTTTCCAGTGCGGATACAACAATCTGAGCCATTTCAACCGTGTGTTCCGCCGTAAGAAAGGATGCTCGCCGGGAGAGTTCAGAGCACAATACCGTAAGACAAAAATAATAATTTAGAAATCCGATAACTCACCAAAACTCTTAAAAAAGTAATTTTGGCGAGTTATTATTTATTATTGCAATGGAGAAACTGATAGGAAGACATCGTGAAAAGGCACTTCTCGACAATAATATGTTAAAATGTTAGCGATAAAGTGTAGAAATGACACTTTTATGCTTTGGATAGCAAATTATGAAGTGTGAAATGTCTGTTTAGGAAAGCTAATTGATGATAAAAAGAAGGTAAGTGTCTTTAAAAATCTTAAAAAATGCCATAAATTATGGTGTATAGCAGAATTGTATCGGTTTAAGGTAAAAAAGTGTTGCATTGTTTCACTTTTTTGCATTATCTTTGCAGCGTAATTAAATAACTAACGATTATTCATTAAAACTAAATCTAAACATTATGAGGAAATTTTCTGTTCGTATTACAGCTGCTCGAAACTGTATATCTGTGTATGTAAGGTAAAGCATTTTTACGATTCCTATGCAATCACATAGATATAAAATTTGTAGTGATAATAGTATAAACAAAATAATTTAAACTTAATTTTATCAACTAATGCGTAAATTTTTATTTTTCATGCTCTCGGCACTGATAAGTGTACAGGCAATGGCGCAGACAATCACCGTTAAGGGTAGAGTTACAGATGCTCGTGACGGAGAGGGATTGCCAGGCGCAACAGTGAAAGTAGAAGGCGCTGCTGGGGGGGGAGGCACTGCTACCGACTTTGACGGTAACTTCACCCTTAACTGTTCGCCAAAAGCAAAATTGGTTTTCTCGATGATTGGTTATCAGTCGCAGACTGTGGCTGTCAATGGAAAGACGACTATCAATGTGAAAATGAATGATGACCAGCAACTGCTTGACGAAGTGGTGGTTGTAGGTTATGGTACCATGAAGAAGAGCGACCTTGCAGGTGCCTCATCTACAATGGATGAGAAGGTCATCAAGGGAAGCAACATCACCAATGTTGATCAGGCGTTCCAAGGACGTGTCACTGGTGTGCAGGCTGTACAGACCTCTGGTGCTCCAGGTTCAGCTTCTGCAATCCGTGTGCGTGGTACCGCAACCATCAATGCCAATGCAGAGCCTCTGTATGTCATTGACGGTGTGATTTTCCAGAGCAGCGCACAGAACGGCGCAGGTCTTGGACTTGGAGATAAATTAGGTAACGGCTCTGTATCTACAGTATCTCCTTTGTCAACCATCAACCCTGCCGACATCGTAAGCATGGAAATCCTTAAGGATGCCTCAGCTACCGCTATTTATGGTGCTCAGGGATCTAATGGTGTTGTGCTTATCACAACAAAGCGTGGTAAGAGTGGTGAGGCTAAGTTTACATACGATGGTAGCGTGACGGTGCAGCGCCAGGCAAAGCGTCTTGATATGCTTAATTTGCGTGAGTTTGCTGAATATTATAACGACATGGTAGCAGCAGGAGAGTTCTCGCAGCCAGATGATCATTATTCTGATCCGTTGATTCTCGGTAAGGGAACAAATTGGCAGGATGCTATCTTCCGTACTGCCATTCAGCACTCTCATCAGATTAGTGCCCAGGGTGGTACTGATGCTGTGAAATATTATGTTTCTGGTAACTATATGGATCAGGACGGTACAATCATTGGCTCAAACTTTAACCGTTATGGTATCCGTGTGAATCTTGATGCACAGCTCAAGCCTTGGTTGAAGTTAGGTGTTAACGCATCTTACAGCAATACAAGCGAGAAGCTGTTGAAAGCTGACCAAAATGAAGGTATTGTCATGTATTCTCTTACTACTCCTCCGAATATTCCTATTTATAATATTGACGGCAGCTATTCAAGCATCTCTGGGGAGGGCTTTACCAATCCTAACCCTATTGCAATGGCTTTGATGGATGATATCCTTCTCGATCGCCAGCAGCTTAACGGAAGCATCTTTGCTGATGTTACATTGATGAAGAACCTCACATGGCATGCCGAACTTGGATATGACATAGGTGCTTCAAAGGCAGAGACTTATTCTCCAATGGTTGACCTTGGTACATGGAAGCGCTCTTCAAATGAGAGTCGTCAGCAGAAGAACTCAAACAAATACTGGGCTTTGAAGAACTATCTGACATATAACGGACAGATAGGTAAGCACAGTTTCACAGCCATGGTAGGTCAGGAGTGCTGGGAAAGCACATGGGATTACACAAGCGTTTATAACACAGGATTGCCAAGTGATGTAGTTCATAATCCTGCACTTGGTACAGGAGAGGCACAGAACGGTGCTGGTTTTGGAAGCTCTGCAATGGCATCATTCTTCACCCGTGAGACATACAACTACGATGACCGTTATCTCTTGACATATACATTCCGTTATGATGGTAGCTCAAACTTCGGTCCTAATAAACGTTGGGCACCGTTCCATTCTGTCGCTGCAGCATGGCGTTTCACCAACGAAAAATTCATGAAAGATGTAAAATGGTTGAGCAACGGTAAGCTGCGTTTAGGCTGGGGACAGACCGGTAATGCCAACATCGGTGGTTACAAATGGGGATCTGTCATGTCGGTTATGGAGACTGGACTTGGCACAAGCTATCGTCCTGCCAACCTAAAGAATCTTGACATTCAGTGGGAGACTCAAGAGCAGATAAATATCGGTCTTGACCTTGGTTTCCTTGACAATCGCATCAATCTTGTTGTCGATTTGTATCAGAAGAAATCTTCAGATATGCTTATGAAGCTTGTATTGCCAAGTATCATGGGTACAAGCGGTAATGCCTCTTCAGCACTGGCAGCACCATACGGAAACTATGGCGATATAGAAAATAAGGGTCTTGAGATAGCTCTTAACACACGCCCTATTCAGACAAAGGACTTTGATTGGAATTCAGATTTCCAGATTTCGTTTAACAAGAATAAGCTGAAGAGCCTGTCAAACTCAACTGCATTGTTGGGAACTGGTCAGTGGACCGACGTTGTATCACGCTCTGTTGTAGGTGAGAGCCTTTATAACTTCTACGGATATGAGGTAGAGGGTATTTATGAGAGCTTTGATGATATCATCAACTCACCTGTAAACACTCTTCAGCAGAACAACCCGATTATTAAAAATCCTGACGGAACAAAGAGTTGGAGCACAGACCCGTCGCTATATGCACGTACAAACACTACATACGTTGGTGATATCAAATATAAGGATGTAAATGGTGATGGTATCATTGATGAGAACGATAAGACAAATATCGGCTCACCACTGCCTAAGTTCACCTTCGGTTGGAACAACTCATTCCGTTACAAGGACTTCGACCTTAATATTTTCATCAACGGAAGCGTAGGTAACAAGATAGGTAATTATACTAAGATGCAGCTGACTCACATGAACTCAGCTTGGACAAACCAGCTCGCAGATGTTAAAAACCGTGTGGTATTGGCACCGATAGACGGTGTGTACGAAGGACGCTGGTATGACAATGTTGCAAATGTAAAAGTTGCGAACCCAGGTGCAGCACTTCCACGTGCATCAATAAATGACCCGAACGACAATGACGCATGGAGTAGCCGTTATATTGAGGATGGATCATACCTGCGTATTAAGACTGTTACTCTCGGATATACCTTCAATCAGAATCTGCTGAAGAAGATGGGCGGCTTCCTGTCTAATCTCCGCTTGACACTTAGCGTAAACAACTTGCTGACAATAACAGGTTATGACGGCTTTGATCCTGAGGTGGGTGCATCAACATCTGATGCCAATGGATATACATACGGTCTTGACAACGGCCGCTATCCGTCACCAACAACTGTTACATTCGGTCTTAGCGCATCATTCTAAGGTATGGATAATATGAGATTTAAAACTTTTAAAAATCTTAAGAAAATGAAGAAACTAAAATATTTTGCAGCAGTTATGCTGATTGGATTTGGCATGACATCCTGTGATGACTTCCTGGATCGTCCTGCTGAGGATTCATATAATACTGACAACTTCTACGAGTCGGATGCGGCTTGTCTTGCCGGTGTTAATTATTTGTACAACTCTCCTTGGTATGATTTCCAACGCGGCTTTATCAAGGTGGGTGAGGTTATGTCAGGAAACATGTATTGGGGAAGCTCACCTTATCTGAACTTCTCTGTCAATGGTACTGACGATGACCTCATAAACATGTCATATTCACTATGGGCTGAAATTGGACATTGTAATACTGTTTATCAGTCTATTTCTGGTGCCAATGCCTCTGATGCTATGAAAAGACAGACCATGGGCGAATGTCTGGCATGGAAGGCGATGGCTTATTTCTTCCTTGTACGTTCATTTGGTGATGTGCCTATCGTACATGACAATTCTACAATTATAGGCTCTGGTGAATATAACTCCATGCATAAGGTACAAAAGGCAGACGTTTATGAGTATATCATAATGACGCTTGAGAAAGCCATGGAACTGCTTCCAAAGGAAAAGAGTACGACTGGACGCATTGACTATTATTGTGCCGAGGGCTTGCTTGCAAAGGTATATCTTACCAAGGCAGGTGTGTCTGGCTCGCTTAATAACGATGATTTGGCAAAGGCTGCTGAATATGCTAAAGACGTGATTGACAACTCTGGCCGTGAACTTATGCCTAATTATGAGGACATTTTCCGTGGCAGAAACAATGTGTCTGACGAGAGTCTCTTTGCATGGCGCTGGACAGTAGGAGCACACTGGACATGTCAGAACACACTCCAGAGCGACCTGATGCCAGAGGGCTTTGATGAATTTGGCGACTGCTGGGGAGGATGGGGAGGCCCATCTGCCGACCTTATGGCTGCATTTGATGTTGTTAAGATTGAGGAAGTAGATGGTAAGAAGACCGTTACATCATTCCCAAGTCCAGAGAACCGTGTGAATGTTGATATTCGCCGCAAGGCTACCATGATGCTTGCTGGTGACCAGTATGAGTATTTCTGGCGTGATAAAGATCTCGGTAATAATAAAAAAGGATTTGATCTTCTGAAGTTCTATTATGATAAGGATTATAATGCAGCAGCCCCAGGAACATTCCAGGGACCATGCGGTGCCCAAAATGTAAAGCATGCGTATGGTGATAATGCCGACCATATGGCAGAAATGGGTGGTTCGGCAGCGCGTATGTCGTATGCTCTTGCAACACATATTCTCCGCCTTTCAGATATCTACCTTATATATGCTGAGTCTATGGTTCTTCAGGGCAAGGGTGCAGATGCAAGTGCAGTTGATGCCTTTAATGCAGTACGTGGCCGTTCTGTGTCAGGTTATATGGGTAATCCCAAGACATCTATCACATTCGATGATGTATGGAAAGAGCGTCGTCTTGAGTTTGCCGGTGAGGGTGACCGCTGGTATGACTTTGTACGCCGTGCATATTATGACGTAAATGCATGTATTGCAGAGATAAAGAGTCAGCACCGTAATGCCATCTGGAATGCAAACACGGTATATAAGACTTATTTTGAGTCAGGAGTTTGGAGTCTTACAGGAAAGGACGATGATGGTAATCAGGCTGACTTGCAATATGACGCTGATACACCTGTGCCAAATATTACAGCCAACAGCTTCTCATTGCCGTTCCCGTCAGAGGACGTTGCACTGAACCCGAACCTTAGCAGCAATGCAGAGGCAGAACATATTGACGTGCGCAGCACCTACAGTTATTAAATAATTGTGAAACAAGTAATTATTAGTAAAAATGAATAAAAGAAATATGAAATGGACTTCGGTGCTTGCCTTGGCTGCACTAAGCCTGGTTAATGTTGCTTGCGAGGATGAGCCGGATGCATACGAGAGTACAGACGGCAAACCTACAATTAGCTATATCCGTCCTCTTAAGGCTTCGGCAAAAGACTCACTGCTCACAGCAGCATCAATGCAGGAGAATATTGTGGTTGTAGGAAATAACCTTCGCAGTGTAAAACAGATTGATTTCAATGACCGTACAGCAATCTTGAACACCAGTTATATGACCGACAATACTATTATTGTTCAGGTACCAAGTGACTTACCTGAGAAAGTATCTGACAAGATGTATTTTATAACTACGGCAAATGATACTGTGGAGTATGATTTCAATGTGATAATTCCAGCTCCACGCATCAACTCTATGGAAAATGAATGGGTGAAGGAAGGCGATGATGCCGTGATTGTAGGTGACTTCTTCCTTGACTACGACAATTTCCCGCTTACTGTAAGCTTTAGCGACGGCAGCCAGCTTGACCGCAGCATGATAAAGAGTATCACAAAGACAGCGATAACATTTGAGGTTCCTGTCGATGCGCCAGCCGGCTACATCACTGTTACCTCTATGTATGGTGCCACACGCTCACCGTTCCATTTCCACGACAGCCGTGGTATGCTGTTCGACTTCGATACTCCAAACCCTGTCAGCAATGTAGTTCTTGGTAACCATGGATGGCACGGTCAGGTGATTGAGTCGGATGAGACATCGCTCAGCGGTAACTTCCTGCGTCTTGGCGCTCCCGATTTGGCATTTGACGGTGCTTGGAATGACGGCAACTTCTCATTCGAATATTGGCCTGGCACATGGGATCAGGATGCTGATGGTAATTATCTGTATCATGGTGACGGTATTAAGCTCACCGATTTGGTTGACTTCTCTAATTGGGAGAATATGTCACTTAAGTTCGAGATGTATGTGCCGAAGAGCAATCCTTGGACATGTGCTCCTATGCAGGTGATTTTTGCCGGTACAGACAGGGTTTCCTATTTTGCTGCCAACAACACATTCTTCCATAATGACAGCGACAAGTTCGGCCGTGCCCTCTACGCACCATGGCGTTCTACAGGAAGCTATGACACTGGCGACAAGTGGGTGACTGTAACACTGCCTTTGGGTGGAATCAATGGCGTGTTCAATATGTATTATGACGGTACAGCAGCAGATAAGTCATTCACCTCTGCCGATGATTTCGCATCACTTACACTCTTTGTTGTCAATGGTGGCGGTTATGACGGTACTCCAGGTATGCCAGTCATCAAGATTGACAATATCCGTGCGGTGCCTAACAAATAATAACTCTTTAATTAGAATTAATGTATATGAAAAAGATATATAGTATTTTTACACTGTTGGTGATAGCCCTTGTGGGGCTGTCGCTGACAGGCTGTAGCGAGGACGATTTGGACACCAACCAGTTTGGCAACGGTGTACGTCTTAACGCTTTCGGACCAAGTCCCGTGATGCGTGGCGGACAGTTGCGTTTCATCGGAAGCAATCTTGACCAGATTCGTGAGGTTCGTATTCCCGGTGTGTCTCCTATTACGAGCATTGAGGTTGTAAAGGCAGGTGTGCCCAGTGAAATCAGGGTCACAGTGCCAAAGGATGGACCAGAGGAAGGATTTGTGACTATTGTTGCCAACGATGACCGTGAGTTTACCACCATCACAAAGCTTACCTACACCGAGCCTATTATCATTGAGACTATCAGCCCTATGGCTGTTATGCCTGGTGAGGAAATCTCTATCAAGGGTGATTACCTGAATCTTATCCACATGGTGGAGTTTGCCGACGGCGTGAGAGTGTCGGAAAACAACTTTACTGCACATGACCGTTATGAGATTAAGCTGCTTGTACCGGCTGAGGCACGCACAGGCAAGTTGAATCTGTATACAGCCGACTTGCTCGTAGAGGATAATCCTAATGATGTGTCCTATAACATTATTACTACTGAGGAAGCTGTTGAAATAGGTACTCCTACAGTGTCTAAGGTTGCTTCTCCACGCGGTGAGGCTGCACAGCTTGGCAATGTCGTAATCAAGCAAGGTGAGACTCTTACTATCTCTGGCAGCTACATGAAACTTGTCAAGGCTGTTAAGTTTGGCGATGTTGAGGTTACAGACATCACCGTCAGCGAGGACGGCAAGTCGGTATCGCTTACCTTGCCTGCTGAAGCGCTGGATGGCGATGTTAACATTGTGTGCCAGTCGGATGTAGAGGTTCCTGTTTGTACCATCGAGACTGTGGCTCCAACAAACTGCGTTGCTGCTCCTGCTCCTGTTAAGGCAGGTATGGCTCTCACCATTACCGGTAACGACATGGATGTGGTTGAGGCTGTTGAGATGCCTAACGTAGCCGATGCCATTGAGATAGAGAAGAGCAGCGACAAGGTTGTGGTGAAATCAGTTCCCGCAACTGCAACAGAAGGCAACCTTGTGCTTCGCATGAAGAACGGCAAGGGTGTTGAGGTGCCTTTCACGCTGGTTAAGCCAACCGTTACTGGTTATGACAACGCAAGCGTAAGCGCTGGTGGCGCACTTGTTATTAAAGGTACTGACCTTGACCTTGTGAAGTCTGTCAAGTTTGGTGACAGTGATGAAGTGACTTCATTCACAGCCCAGACAGCAGAGAGCATCACGCTCACTGTGCCTATGAATGCACAGAGCGGCGCCCCGACCTTAACACTCGCCAACGGTACAACAGTTGAGAATGTTCCTGAACTGAATGTAAGCGAGGCTGTGTTCTGTTACGTTACAGAGTGGCCGGGTGATGATGTTGAGGTAAAGGCAGGTGAGACAATAACTGTTAAGGTTTCCAACGGCGACAAGCTCACAGGTGTTGAGATTAAGGGACAGGCTTGCCAGTTCGTTCTTAGCGGTCAGGATAAGAGTCAGCTTGTTATTGGTGTTCCGCAGAATGCCGGCAAGGGTTCAGATGTAAGGCTCATTTCTTCAAACGGTGAGATTTCATATAAGTTTGACTTCATTCCTGCTACTGAGGTCAGCAACGTGGTATGGAAGGGTATGACCGAGATAACATGGAATGCCGGAGGTCGTGTCATAATTCCTGCATCGGCGTTTGAGGGCGTTCCTGCAGGTGCCGTAATGACTCTTTGCTATACACAGAAAGACCAGACTTGGGCACAGGCTCAGATTAACTATGCCGACTGGAGTGGTATTGACTTCACTGAGGGTGAAGTGAAATTCACTCAGACGCTTGTTCCAACTGATGTCTATGGATGGTTTGCTGATGGTATCCTTAACCGTGAGACTCAGGTTGTCCTGACACAGGAAATCCTTGACAATATTTTGGCAAAGCGTGCTGACTGTAGCGATGAGAATGTTACCGACTGCGGTATTATCATTCAGGGTTCCGATCTTATCTTCACAAAGGTGACAATTTCTTATAAGCAGTCGCTGGAGACAACTCTCTGGACCGGCAGCGAAGATCTTGCAGGATGGGGAAACAATTTCGGTGTCCTTTCTGATGCTGGTGTTGAGCTGGCTGCTGCCGGTGCTGCTGCCGGGTCGGTTGTACGTTTCTACGGTATTCCTGATGGTGACGAATGGCAGGTTAAGATCGAGGAAGGTCACTGGGGTGGAACCTTTGCTTCTTTTGCCGGCTATGCTCATGACGAGTTTACCGCATGGGATTTGGCTGCCAATGGAGGTTGTGTGGCTATCACGCTAACACAGGACATGATAGATAAGTTGTACACTCAGCAATGGTGGGGAAATTCATTTATCGTTCATGGTCAGAACTTTGTATTAACAAAGATTACAGTTGAATAATAATCAGATTACAAACTAAGTGTTCAGCCCTGCCTCGCCACATACGAGGTAGGGCTGGATATGTTTTTAAATTGTAGTTAAGAATGAATAAGTATTTCAAATATCTGTCAGCTGTATTTGCAGCCTTTTGTATGACAGCCTGTGGCGGTTCTGATGATGACGGGCAGGAACCGGCAAAGCCGCAGGAGCAGATAGCGCTCGTAAGCCAGTCGATAGCAGAGGGAGCCGAGGTTGATGCTTTTGCTACCACGCAGCTGAAGCTCACGTTTAATAAAACTTTGGCTGCCGGAACAGGCAGCGTGACACTCAACGATAAGGCAGTGACTCCCGTGGTGAATGCCTTTGACGTCACTGTGCCGCTAACAGACCTTGAAGAGGGAAAGAGCTATACCGTGAAGCTGGCTGCCGGAGCTGTGGTGTCGAATCTTGACAGGACAATCGCATCACCGGCTGTAACAGTAAGTTTTAAGACCAAGGCAGCCGAGCCGCTGCCACCTACAGGCTCACTTGTCGACGGAAAGGCAAACGACAAGGTTAAGGCTTTGTTTGCATATCTTTCCGACAACTATGGCAAGAATATCCTTTCGTCGACAATTGCCGATGTGAACTGGAACAATAAATGTGCTGAGAATGTGAATAAGCTCACAGGCAAATATCCGGCAATAAACTGCTATGACTTCATACACATATATGTGCCTAAGAACAACTGGATTGACTATACCGACATAACGCCGGTCAAGACATGGGCTGATGCCGGAGGCATTGTGTCGCTGATGTGGCACTTCAACGTGCCGAAGGATGAAAGCACCACTCCGGGAACTGACGGCAGCGGTGTGACATGTTCGCCTGGCGAGACCACGTTCAAGGCAGCAAATGCCTTGAAGAGCGGTACATGGGAGAATAAGTGGTTCTATGGCGAGATGGACAAGGTGGCAGATGTCATGCTGAAACTGCAGAATGAGGGTATAGCCGCAATATGGCGCCCGTTCCATGAGGCTGCCGGAAACACCTACGCCACCGGGTATAAGGGTGGTGCATGGTTCTGGTGGGGAGCCGACGGCGCAGAGACTTTCAAGGCATTGTGGAATGCCATGTATGACCATTTCCAGTCGAAAGGCATACACAACCTGATATGGGTGTGGACGGCACAGAACACCAACAACGGACAGGCGTCGAGCGACAAGGCTTTCTATCCTGGCAACGACCGTGTGGACATTATCGCACGCGACTATTACGGCAGTTCCAAGAGTGCAATCGTGACCGACTGGAAGGAGCTGAAAGAGCAGTACAGCGGCAAGATGGTTACTCTCGGTGAGTGTGGATATGGCACCAATAATGGCAAGATAACGGAACTTCCCGACATGACCGACATCTGGGCTGCCGGCGGTAAATATCTTTACGCTATGCCATGGTATGGGGGTGACCTGAAAAACTCCACAAACACGATGGTGTCGGAAGCGTGGTGGAAGAACTTCATGAGTATGAGCAATGTCATTACACGTGACAAGGTTAGGTATTGATTGTAACTATAGATAATAACAAGAAAACAACGTTCGATGAAAGCAATGAAGAAATATTTAATGCTCTTGGTAATGATGGCTTTGTGTACCATAGCCTTTGCATGTTCAAGCAGCAATGATGAAACGGAAGCGCCGCAGGAGGTATTTTCTGTAAGTGCGCAAAGTCTTAAATTTCCAAGTGCCGGAGGCAGTGAAAGTCTGCTCGTGTCTGCCAATAAGGGCAGTGTGGCATGCACTTCAGGCGACAGTTGGCTAAAGGTGGAAAGAGTGTCGCAGGGAGTAGGCAAGACTGGCTTTAATGTGGTTTGTGATGCAAACACCGCTTATGAATCGCGTACCGCTGAAATCAAGGTTTCTGTTGACGGTGTGGTGAAAGCCACAGTAAACGTTGAGCAGGAGGCATCAAAGCCTGTGGTTGCAGAAACAGGACTGCTCGGTGTGGGATGGAATCTTGGAAATCAGATGGATTCTCACAACAATGGCGTTGCAGGTGAGACGGCATGGGGAAATCCCAAGGCTACTCAGGCAACATTCGACGCTGTTAAAAAAGCCGGCTTTACGTCGGTGCGCATTCCCGTTACATGGATGGGGCATGTGGGCAAGGCACCGGAATATAAGATTGAGGAGGCATGGCTCAACCGTGTTGCCGAACTTGTGGGCTATGCTGAGAAGGCAGGGCTCAAGGCGATTGTGAACATCCATCATGACGGTGGCGACAGCAAGTATTGGCTCGACATTGTAAATGCGGCAAAGAGCGAGAGCAAAAACACTGAGGTGAAGGCTCAGCTCAAGGCTATGTGGACGCAGATAGCAGAGAAGTTTAAGAACACGGGCGATTTCCTGATGTTTGAGTCGATGAACGAGATTCAGGACGGAAAGTGGGGCTGGGGAGCCAACCGCACCGACGGCGGAAAGCAATATAAGGTGCTTAACGAGTGGCAGCAGACGTTTGTAGATGCCGTGCGTGCCGTGGGCGGCAAAAACAGTGACCGATGGCTTGGCGTATGCGGATATTCTGCCAATCCTGACCTTACGATGGAGAACCTGAAAATACCGGACGACAATACAAAGGGGCGCCTCATGGTGTCCGTACACGACTATGGTCCTACAGAATATACTCTTGAGTGTAAGTATTCTGAATGGGGACACACGGGGGCTGCGGACAAGAAGGCTCCGGGAAACGTGAACGAAGACTACTTCAAAAATCTTTTCCAAAAGCTGAAAACCACGTTTGTTGACAAGGGCTATCCTGTATATATTGGTGAGACTGGCAACTGCTATCGTGGTGATGCACGTGCAGAGCTGTTCCGCAAATATTTCTTGGAATATGTTGCCAAGGCTGCACGCACCTATGGACTTTCTGTCATTCTTTGGGACAATGGCGCGAAGAATGCCGGCAGAGAGTGCCACGGATATTTTGATCATGCCACGGGTGCATACCTCAATAATGCTGAGGAGATGGTCAAGGCGTTTGTAAAGGGATATACCGACAACAGTACAGGTTACACCCTGCAGTCGGTTTATGATAATGCTCCAAAATGATGAAAAATATTATTTGTATATCCATGCTTGCCGTAATAGTGGCGGCATGCGGCAGAAAAAAGGCAAGTGACCCGCTTGCCGACACCGGCAGGACACAGCGCACGGAGAATCTGCTGGCAAACATGAAGGCGCAGGCTGACAGTGCCGGCTATATGTTCGGTCATCAGGATACCTATATGTATGGTGTTGGATGGTGGGGCGACAGCCTGCGTTCCGATGTAAAAAGCATAACGGGTGATATGCCTGCCGTGTTTGGAATTGACCTCGGACATCTGGAACTGGGCGACTCGCTCAATCTCGACGGTGTCTCCTTCGACATGATGCGGCGTGCTGTGCTCAGGCATTTCGGGCGTGGAGGGGTAATTACCGTAAGCTGGCATTGCAGCAATCCGCTCACGGGGGGCTCGGCATGGGTGAAGCCCGACAGCATCACTCCGCAGGAGAAGAAAACCGTGGCTTCGGTACTTGAAGGTGGCGAGATGCATGACAAATATCTTTCCTGGCTCGACAAGGTTGCCGATTTCTTCAATTCCTTGGAAACTCCATACGGAGTGAAGGTGCCGGTAATATTCCGCCCTTACCATGAGCACACTGGCAGCTGGTTCTGGTGGGGAGAGCGTCTTTGCACCAAGGAACAGTACAGACAGCTTTGGACAATGACCGTGCAGCGGATGAAAGAACAGGGCGTGACCAATCTTCTTTGGGCATATTCGCCGGGAATAGAGAGCCGCGGGGACAGCGTGAAATATATGGAGCGCTATCCCGGTGATGACATTGTCGATGTTATGGGACTTGACTATTATTGTAGTGCCGAACCTGACGATACGGTGGCTGTGGCAAAGTATGCCGAAGACATCAACCGCGAACTTGGCATGATTTGTTCTATTGCAAAAAGTCATAGTAAGGTGGCTGCACTTACCGAAACGGGATTCTCTGGCATCAAGGCTGACAACTGGTGGACACATACTCTGCTGCCCGTTCTCGACAAGCATCCAGTTGCATACGTTTTGCTTTGGCGTAATGCCCATGACATGCCGGAACACTTTTTTGTTCCTTTCCCGGGACAGCCTTCATCCACAGACTTTGTAAAGTTTTACAATGATAGGAAAACATTGTTCCTGCATGATGTAAACGGCTTGTATCTTTTACGCTGATAATTCATCAATAATATATGAGGGTGTGTCATAAGTCTATGGCGCACCCTTTTCGTTTTTTCTCCTTTTCCC
>JAUNSB010000171.1:0-2653 GCA_030539375.1 Prevotella sp. | reverse complement strand
CATTGCCCGATGTTGTTGAACGAGCAACGCGAAACCCACGCCGATGTGTTTATATAATATCCCTATACACCATATCGCATACATATTATTATATACGTACATATACAATAATAGCATGAAAATATGGATACAGGAATGTCTATAAAACATCCCATGAGCATCTACCGTTGCTATGTTCCGACAACATCATGGAAATTTGCGAGATTTCAAGACGTCAAGAACAAAGCGTCAAAGTAAACGCCTTCCTATATATAGTGACTCCCGTTCCCACCGCATCCGTCATCAGTCAGGCTAATGCCTGTCGTCCGACTCGGCGCAGGTTAGTCTTATGCTCGTTGTTTGTGGCTGTGGCGGAACACGTCCGTCGGTGACACAATAAAGCAAAAGACTATGAAAGTCGGGACAAAATTAATGATTTTTTTTGAATTGACAAACAAATTTGCAACTTTTTTCATGATGGACATGAAAAAAGTTGCAAAAGGAGAGTTTGGATGATGGTTGTTGCTTCAGATCCGTGCAAAGCGCAGGATGCCTTTCCCGTTGTCGTCCAGCTCTATGGCGAGTGGAATTACCTCGCGGCTGTCATCACCGAATGGGGCAGCATATTGATTTTTGAGAATTTGCTGCTTGGCAGCTTCCAGACCGCCGTTGTTTGTGAGCTTTAGCTCTATGACATAGATGGCGTTCATTGCCCATGTTACAATGTCGATGCGTCCGCAAGTCATCATGTGCTCCACCTCAACACGCAGACCTATGGCGTGGAAAATGCAGCTGATGATGAAACGGTAGCGCTCCTCCATTCCCATGTTCGCCAGTTTTTTGTTGCTGTATGGCACATCGGCAACCATTGCTTTCAATATATTCATTGCTTCGTCAACATTGCCATAGTTGAGGTGGCTGCGCAGGCGGTTTTGTGCAGTCACCACATCGTTTTTGCTGCGAAGGGTCAACGCTGGGATGACTACCGCATACAGTGCCTGGCGCACTTCGTTGTTTGGAATGCCAAGTATGTAGTCAAAGCTGTTGAAGTCTTTGATTGTCAGGTAGCCCGACTGATAGAGGAACAGTTCTGCGCCACCCGTGACGTCGGAACTTTCCAAAATATTCTTATCGACAGGAATGGCTTCCATGTCTGTGAGTTTCAGTTCTAAATCTTCCACAAACTTGGGCAGCATTGATGTGGCTCCTGAGGATACCCAGTAGTTGCCTATGCGCAGCTGCGCAAGAGAAGTGACGAGACTGAAGGGGTTGTATATGTCCACCATGTTCTCATCGCTGAAATGATAGCCGTCGTAATTGTATTTTAGTTTTGCAAAAATATCGTCTGTAGTCTTTCCGTCATGTTTTGCCATTGCCTCAATCTCGGGCATGAAATTCTCGTGGATTTCCTGTTTTGTGATGCCGCAGATGGCCGCATACTGTGGCATGAAACTTACGTTGGTAAGGTTGTTGAGCACGGAAAACAGTGATATTTGCGTGAACTTGGTGATACCGGTGAGGAATACAAAACGCTCATATTGTGTGCATGACTTCAGCAGTGCAAACACTTTTCTGTATATTGCAGTACATGCCTCGTGCTCTGGAGTATGCCATGAATGTTGCAGCGGTGAGTCGTACTCATCGATAAGTATCACCACAGGATTCTCGCCCTCGTTGCTTGCGGTGCGGAGAATACGGTTGAAACGTCCTGAAAGACTGTCTCCATCAAATGTCTTGACACTGTATTTTCTCTCCAAATCCCAAAATGTGGAGTTGAAATAGCTGTTCAAGTCTTCTGCCGAGGCTCCAGCGTTGCTCATGTCGAAGCGAATCACCGGGCTAACCTTCCATTCCTTTTCCAACCCCATTATCTTCAATCCCTCGAAGAGTTCTTTCTTTCCCTCGAAGTAACAGCGAAGAGTGTCTACAAGCAAGGACTTACCGAAGCGGCGCGGGCGGCTGAGGTAGTTGAACATTCTGCCGTTGGCAAGCTGCCACACCAAGTCGGTTTTGTCAACATATACATAGTTGCCCTTTCTTATCATTTCAAACGATTGTATTCCCTCGGGCAGCCGTCTCATGTTGTTTTGTGTGAAGTAGTCCGTCATATTCGTAAACGTTTTGTTGATTTTTTGCAAAATTACAAAGAAAAATGAAGAATGAAGAATGAAGAATGAAGAATCATTTTTCTGAAGCCTTTTTTTAATGTTTTTTATTTGTTTCCCAGGCGAAAAGGCAGTGTGTAGCGCACAAGGAAACAGGTTATCACGTGTGTGATAACCTGTAGAGATTTATTTTTATGAATAAAATCTTTCTTATCCTTGATGTAGCTGCGCTTATGCGAGCTTTGCAATGTGTGCGCAAAGGCTTGACTTGATGTTAGCAGCCTTGTTCTTGTGGATGATATTGGTCTTAGCCAACTTATCAAGCATCTTCTGCACAGTTGGGTACAAGTTTGCAGCCTCGTCCTTATCTGTAATGGCACGAAGCTTGCGTACAGCGTTACGCATAGTCTTTGCATAGTACTTGTTATGCAAAGTTCTCGTCTTCTCCTGACGGATTCTCTTCTCTGATGATTTGTGGTTTGCCATCTTTTTTATTCTGTTTTTTTATTTTTTCGTAGTCCCTAGGAGAGTCGAACTCCTCTTTAGAGAATGAAAATCTCTCGTCCTAA
>JAUNSB010000101.1:0-16087 GCA_030539375.1 Prevotella sp. | reverse complement strand
CTCTTCATTCTTAACTCTTCATTTTAGTGATGGAACAGTCTCACACAGGTGAACGCCATTGCGATGCCGTACTTGTTGCAGGTGTCGATAACATGATCGTCGCGCACCGAGCCACCCGCTTGTGCAATGAACTCCACTCCGCTCTTGTGGGCACGCTCTATATTGTCGCCAAACGGGAAGAAGGCGTCAGAACCGAGAGCCACCTTGGTGTTCTGGGCTATCCATGCCTTTTTCTCCTCCATGGTGAGCACCTCAGGCTTCTCCTTGAAGAACAGCTGCCATGTGCCGTCGCGCAGCACGTCGTCGTGGTCCTCCGATATATACACGTCGATGGTGTTGTCGCGGTCGGCGCGGCGAATCTTGTCAACAAAAGGCAGGTTCATCACTTTCGGGTGCTGGCGCAGCCACCAAATGTCAGCCTTGTTGCCAGCAAGACGTGTGCAGTGGATGCGGCTCTGCTGTCCGGCACCGATGCCGATAGCCTGTCCGTCCTTAACGTAGCACACAGAGTTGCTCTGGGTGTATTTCAGAGTGATAAGCGAGATGATGAGGTCGCGCTTAGCCTCGTCGGTGAACACCTTGTTGTCTGTCGGGATGTTCTCGAACAATGCCGGGTCATCAAGCTTTATCTCGTTTCTGCCCTGCTCGAATGTGATGCCATACACCTGCTTGCGCTCTATTGGCTCAGGCTGGTAGTTAGGGTCAATCTTTATCACGTTGTAAGTGCCCTTGCGCTTCTCCTTCAGAATGGCGATAGCCTCGGGAGTATAGTCGGGGGCAATCACTCCGTCGCTCACCTCACGCTTGATGAGCAGAGCTGTAGCCTCGTCGCAGATGTCGCTCAGCGCCACGAAGTCGCCGTAAGAGCTCATGCGGTCGGCGCCGCGTGCCCTTGCGTAGGCGCAGGCTATTGGTGAAAGCTCCACGCTGAGGTCATCAACAAAGTAGATTTTTTTCAGTGTGTCGCTCAATGGCAAACCTACTGCGGCACCGGCTGGCGACACGTGCTTGAACGACGCAGCCGCAGGCAGACCTGTCGCCGCCTTAAGCTCCTTGACAAGCTGCCATGAGTTGAGCGCGTCGAGGAAGTTGATATATCCCGGTCGGCCGTTAAGAACCTCCAGTGGCAGTTCGCCCTCAGTCATGAATATTCTTGAAGGCTTCTGGTTCGGATTGCATCCGTACTTCAATGCTAATTCTTTCATATCTTTGTTATTGTTTATGTGTTTTGCAAAATGTATAAGTCTTAGAAAAAACGTAAAAATGCAGCGTTGCCATAACCATGGTATGCTGCATTTTTATAGTCGGACAAATTGATGTAATCTTTTCGATTAATCCTTCTTGGCAATAGTTCTCTTCTCCTTGATACGAGCCTTCTTGCCAGTGAGCGCACGCAGATAGTAGAGCTTTGCGCGACGCACCTTACCAACCTTGTTCACCTCGATGCTCTCGATAGCAGGGCTTTCGAGAGGGAAGATACGCTCAACGCCGATAGTTCCCGACATCTTGCGCACAGTGAAACGCTTCTTCTCGCCATGACCGCAGATCTTGATTACCACGCCACGGTACAACTGTACACGCTCCTTAGAGCCCTCGATAATTTTGTAAGCGACAGTAACAGTGTCACCGCTCTTGAAACTTGGGTGCTGCTTGCCGGTTGCAAATGCTTCTTCAGCAACTTTAATTAAATCCATTTTTAAAACTGTATAATTAATTTGTTGTTATCGTTCCAACGCAACATCCGCAGGCATCTCGTTACCTCCTGCCATAGGTTACGCCGAAAAGCGGTGCAAAGGTACTGCTTTTTTTCCGTTCTGCCAAATTTTTTCAAGGAAAAATGCCTGAGCAGTCTTTGAATTACAGATTTTTTTATTAACTTTGCACGCAAAATTAAAAAAACTATGAACGCTAAGACTATAATCAGGTTATTATCAAGGCTGTGCCTGACGCTCATCATGGCGGCACTGTGCGCCTCATGTACGGAAGGCAACAAGAAGTGGCGCATAGGCGTGTCACAGTGCAGCGAGGATATATGGCGCCACAAGCAGAACGCCGAGCTTGTGACGGGAGGGTATGTGGACAATGCCGTGGAGCTGGAGTTTCTCTCGGCAGACGACAGCGACGAGCGCCAGATAGAGCAGATAAACCATTTCATCGAAGAGCGGGTGGACCTGCTCATCGTCGCCCCCAACTCGGCAGCCAGCCTCACACCCGTAATCGACAAGGCATACGACAGCGGCATACCCGTGATACTCTTCGACCGCCGCACCAACAGCAATAAATACACCGCATACATGGGCGCCGACAACTATGCCATAGGCAACACCATGGGCAAGCTCATAGCCAACGACATGCACGGCAAGGGCACGCTGGTGGAGATTACAGGTCTGAAGGGGTCATCGCCAGCCATCGAGCGCCACCGCGGATTTCTCGAAGCCATCTCACAATATCCACAGATAAGGCTCATATCATCGGAGTTGGGCGACTGGACCGAGGAAAGCGGCAGCAAGGCGATGGCGGAGGTGCTCAGACACGACACTGGCATCGACTGCGTGTTCGGGCATAACGACCGTCTGGCAACGGGTGCGAGAAAGGTGGCGCTGAGCCACGGGCTGAAAGACATAAAGTATTATGGAGTGGACGCCCTGCCCACTCCCGGCGGCGGCATAGAGCAGGTGCAGAACGGAGTGTTTGAGGCAACATACATCTACCCCACTCAGGGACTTGAGCTGATGCGGCTGGCACGCAGGATTCTCAACGGCGAGAAATATGAGCGCCACAACAAGCTGCACTCGGCTGTGGTAGACCGCTCCAACGCCGAGCTGCTCATGATGCAGTACCGTGAGCTGCAGCGCGCGAGCGGCGACATCGAGACCATCCACGGCAAGGTGGACGAGTATTTCTCACAGGTCAACCTGCAGCAGAAGATTATCGTGTTTTTCATCATTGTGCTCATTATCATCGTCACCCTTGCCATCATCGCCTACCGCTTCTACATGGCAAAGATAATGGTACACGAGGAGGTGACCAACGAGGTGGTGGCGCCTTTCTCCGCCACGGTCAAGTCCGACGAGACCTGTACTCCCGTGTCGGACACGTTCCTCGACCGTTTCCGAGCCATCCTCCAGCAGCATCTCCACGATGCCGACTTCAGCGTGGAGCGCATAGGCGAGGAGATGGGCATGAGCCGCGTGCAGCTCTACCGCAAGATAAAGTCGCTCACGGGCATGACTCCCGTCGAGCTTCTGCGCAAGGCACGCGTGGCACGCGGCCGTCAGCTGCTGGAATCCACCGACCGCACCGTCTCCGAGATTTCCTACGATGTGGGCTTCACCGCTCCGTCATATTTCGCCAAGTGCTTCAAGGATGAGTTTGGCATGAGTCCCGGCGAAGTGAGAGGAGGAAAATAATGGCATAAAAAACATTAAAAATAGACTATAGAGAACGATTCTTCATTTTTTTTCGTAACTTTGCAGAAGTTTTAGTTGCACTCGACAATTTGAAAATATGATGGACTACTTCACACAAAACAACAAGAGACGCTTGCCGCAAGGCATACAGTCGTTTGAAATGCTAAGACGTGACGGTTATGTGTATGTTGACAAGACCGACCTCGTCTGGCAACTGGCGCATGGCGGTATGTTTAATTATCTCAGCCGTCCGCGCCGTTTCGGCAAGTCATTGCTTGTAGACACTCTTGGCTGCTATTTCGAGGGTAAGAAGCACCTTTTCGAGGGACTCAAGATAATGGAGCTGGAGAAGGAATGGAAGGTGAGTCCTGTTATCCGTCTCGACATGAGCAATGCGGGAGCCTCGGCAAAAGAGATAAACAGCTATTTCAACTCAACATTCAGGAGATTGGAAAGAAAATATAATGTTGAGACATTCGAGGGGGATGAGCTGCCCACACGTTTTGAGAATATTCTACGCACAGCGAGCAACGAGGGCGAGAATCCCGTGGTGATACTTATCGATGAATATGACTCGCCCCTGCAGCACTCCTGGCACACTCCAGAGCACGAGGCTTGCACAGCAATTTACCGGTCAGTGTTCGCCCTGTTGAAATCATGTACCATGTATGAGCGGTTCGTGTTCATCACGGGCATCACCAAGTTCACGCAGATATCGCTGTTCTCAGTGCTCAATAACCTTACAAACATCAGTTTCTTCCCGCAGTATGCTGCCATTTGCGGCATCACGAAGCAGGAGATACACGACACGTTTATGCCCGAGATTGAGGCAATGGGGAAGAAAAACGGATGGACAGTGGAGGAGACTTTCGAACAGCTGCGTTATAACTACGACGGTTATCATTTCTGCGATGAGAATATGGTGGATGTGTATAATCCGTTCAGCCTTGTTCTCGCTTTGGCGCAAAGTAAAATAGGCAATTATTGGGCTTCATCGGGTGCCACATCGATGCTTCCAAAGTTTGTGGACAATCTCGAAACAGAGATAGAAAACTACGAGCGGACATTTATTATAAGGGACACACTGGAAACTTCCGATGTCACTGGCGGCGGGGCAAACCTGTTCCTCTATCAGTCGGGCTATCTCACCATCAAGGATTTTGACCAGGGCGGCTATTATCTTGGCATTCCCAACAATGAGGTCCGGCGTGCATTATATAATGTTGTCATTCCTGCTTTGACGCTCCGTAGCCAAGGACAAGTGGCTTCAGAGCAGAGTAAGCTCTTCCTTGCCTTGAACTACGGCCAGGTGGATGATGCCATGAAGGTGCTGAAGGCAATGGTTGCTGACGTGCCCTACAGCAACAAGAAATTGGTGAACATGGGGATGGAGGAACGCTACCGTTTCATCATCAGCTGCATTTTCCGTTCCATCGGCATGCGTGTTGAGGTGGAGCACATGATGAGCAGCGGCCGCATCGACATTGTGACATGGGCAATGAACGCCGTCTATGTGATAGAGCTGAAGCTCCAGAACAACGGTGGACTGGAGGCTGCGAAACAACAGATTCTCGCCAATCAATATTTAGCTCCATTCAAGGGCGACTGCCGTGAGGTTATTCCACTTGCCATTGAGCTTGACGACAACGGCAAGGGACTTCTCCGCTATGCTCACAACTTTGAATAACCGGCAGTTTTTAGGCACGGATTACACGGATTTACTCACGCATTGCTCTCTTTTTATAAGAGTTCATCAGCTTTGCAGTCACTGTTTTCTTATTTATAAATTGCAAGGAAAGCTAAAAAAAATCGTTCAAAGCATGCAAAATATGATACATTGCAACATATTTTTCAGCCGATGAACGATTTTTTAACGTTTCATTTACTGTTCCGCTGTACCTTTGCAGCAGATTTTTACAGTAATAACTTAAAAGAAAACCAAATGAAACAATTACAAAGATTAATCGCAAGCGCATGGTTGCTGATGGTCTGCACCATCATATATGCGCAGAAGATTGAGGTAAGCGGAACGGTGGTCGACCAAAGCGGAGAAGCCATCATCGGCGCCACGGTGAAAGAGAAAGGAACCACGAACGGGACAGTAACCGACTTCGACGGCAACTTCAAGTTCATGGTAAACAGCGGGGCAAAAGTCACTGTATCTTATATAGGATACACGGACGTGGAGCAGACTGCCGGACAGAACATGAAGATTGTGCTGAAGGAAGCCTCCGAAATGCTCAACGAAGTGGTTGTGGTGGGATATTCCACCGAGAAGAAGTCAGACCTGACGGGCTCAGTCTCCGTGGTTAAGATGAAAGATGTGGCAGATACCCCTACAGGCAATGTTATCCAGTCATTGCAGGGCAGGGTGGCAGGCATGAACATCACCACCGACGGAACTCCCGGCGGTCTGAGTACAGGCACCTCAATACGCGGCGCGTCATCTTTCCGCGGCGATGCCAACGGTCCGCTCTACGTAATCGACGGAATTATGACCAGGGACAATCCCGGAACAATTCTCAACAGCAACGACGTGGAGTCGATTCAGGTGCTCAAGGATGCGGCATCGGCTTCCATTTATGGAGCACAGGCAGCCAACGGCGTGATAATCATAACAACAAAACGCGCTAAGAAAGGCGAGTGCCGCGTGACATTCGACGCAACACTAACGATGCAGACGTACCAAAGCGGACTCGACATGCTGAACGCCGACCAATGGGGCGACGTGTACTGGTCGGCATATAAATATTCTTACGGAACAACACCAAACTCAGAATTATACGGCAATGGAGAAACACCCAAACTACAGCCATACGTAAACCTGAACGGCGTGACCGTAAATTCCACAAACACAGACTGGGAGAAGGAAATCCACCGCACGGCGCTGATGCAGACCTACAGCATCGGGCTGTCAAAAGGTGATGAAAACGGCTCTTCATCTCTCTCGCTCAACTGGCTCGACCACGACGGCATAATCAAGGGCACTGATTTCCAGAAGGCAAACGCAAGATTCAGCACCGCCTACGGATTTATAAACAACCGATTGAAAGCAGGAGGAAACATAGCCCTGAACTGGTGGAAGCAGCACAACGCGCCAGGCGGAGTGGAGGAAAACGCAATCAAGATGCACCCGGCACGCACCGTGTACGACTCGGAGGGCAACTACAACGACCAAGTGGCATTCGGACTCAACGACACTCCAAACATCGTGCGCCAGATAGACGAGGAGAAGAACAACAAGCGCGAATACCTGCGAGTGTTCGGAAACGCCTATCTCTCGGTGGAGCCGATAAAGAACCTTATAATCAAGACCAACTTCGGTCTGAACTATCACAACGGCAACGACAAGGTGATGACTCCAGCAAACCTGCGCGACAAGACCAACAACCTTTATCAGTATTCGAGCAAGACCGTAAACTGGGTGTGGACCAACACAGCCCAATATAATATCGACCTCGGCAAGAACTCCGTAATGGCACTCGTGGGAATGGAAGCCAAGCGCGACCACTTTGAGGATATGTTCGGCGAGGGCAAGGGACTGGAGATAGAAGATCCCGACTACCTTTACTTAAATAATGTGACCAGCAACAAAAACACAGGCTCGGGAGCATCAAACTACTCGATGTTCTCACTGTTCGGCAAACTAAACTACTCATGGAACAACCGCTACCTTGCATCGGTGACAATACGCCGCGACGCTTCATCGCGCCTGTCGACCCAGCACAACTACGATTGGTTCCCGTCGTTCTCCGCCGGCTGGAGAATATCTGAGGAAAGTTTCATGGAAGGTACCAAAAGCTGGCTCAGCGACCTGAAAATCCGCGCCGCATACGGTGTGAACGGTAACGACATCATTGCCAACGATGCCTTCTACGCCAAATACTCTGCCGACCTCGACCGCGCCGCATACGCCATCGGCGGAGGAAACACGCTGTCACCGGGAGCTCTCCGCGCACGCAGCACCAATCCTGACCTGACATGGGAAAAGACCTATCAGACCAACGTGGGCTTCGATGCTTCGCTCTTCGGCAGCAAGCTGCTTCTCTCGTTTGACTATTTCTATAAGAGAACCAAGGACATGCTCGTGGAAAAGCCATACATTGCAACCATCGGCGAGGGCGGCTACTGCTGGTACAACGGCGGAGAGATGGAAAACAAGGGCGTTGAGATAACCACCGAGTGGCGCCAGACGCTGAAAAACGGCATCAACTACAACATCGCCCTCAACGTGACGGTGATGAAAAACAAGGTGACCGACCTAATGAAGGACATCTACTACACATGGGGCGGCGGAAACGGAATAGACAAGAGCATCGTAGGACAGGCGCTCGGCTCATGGATGGGCTACAAGACCGACGGCATATTCCGCACTCAGGAGGAAGTGGACGCATACAACGAAAAGTACAAAGTGAGTTTCGGACACCCGGCAGTGGGACGCATACGCTATGTTGACACCAACGGCGACGGCGAGATAAACAACCGTGACCGCACGTGGCTCGGCACCGACCTGCCCAAGGCGCAGTTTGGTCTGAACCTTGGCGCCAACTGGAAAGGTTTTGACGTGAGCATGTTCTTCAACAGCATCATCCGCGACGCATGGAACAACTCTAAGTATTACACCGACTTCTTCCCGCTCTGGACGGGCAACCACGGCACACAGCTCCTCGACGCTGCAAGGGCTTACGACCAGTATCTGCAGACAGGACGCTACAACTCTTCAGTTCCAGCTCCGTCGATTGACAACCTGAACAACGAAAACGAAGGCTCGGAATATTACATCGAGGACGGCTCGTTCATCCGTCTGAAGACGCTCTCTGTGGGTTACTCATTGCCGCAGAACATTCTGAAAAAGCTGAGCATGACAAAGGCACGCATATATTTCCAGGCACAGAACCTCTTCACAATCACCGGCTATAGCGGTGCCGACCCAGAGGGCTTGGGCTATCCCTACGCATTGCCGCGCCAGTACACACTGGGTATTCAATTCGGTTTCTAAACTTAACATAAAACATTTGCACAATTATGAAATTCAAAAATATATTATATGCTGCATTGACGGGCATGACGCTGACTGCCTGCAGCGACAGCTTTCTTGAGAACAAGCCTCAGGGAGTGCTTTCAGAAGGAAACATGGACGACCCCAAAGCCGTGAATCTGCTGATAAACAGCGCTTACGCGACATTCGGCTGCCGCTATGCCGACTCAAACGACCCGCATTTCTATCCCGTCACCAACTGGAGCTATGGCGAGGTGCGTGCCGACAACGCCTATAAAGGCGGCGGCAGCGAGACCGACATCTGGGAGATTCACGACATGGAGACGGCGAAGATACAGCCCAACAACGGTCTGCTCGACGGCAAGTGGTTCAACGTGTACTGTGGAATCTCGCGCTGCAACTCTGCAATACGCGCCCTCAACAAAATAGATGAGAATACACTGAAAGAGAAAGCCACACGCATTGCCGAGGTGCGGGTTATCCGAGACCACTGGTATTTTGAGCTGGTGAGACTCTTCAACCGCATTCCCTACATGGACATCGACCTGCCGCAAAACGAATATACAAATGTGAGAAACGACGAGTTCACACGTGAGCAGCATCTCGACCGCATTGCCGACGACCTGCTCGACGCTGCCAATGACCTGCCCGACAGCCAGAGCGAGGCTGGCAGAATGAACCGCCGCATTGCGCTGGCATACGCTGCCAAGGTGAAGCTCTACCGTGCGTATGAGGAAGACCCGCAGACCAATAAGGTTGCCAACATCAACAAGACTGTGCTTCAGGAAGTTGTCGACATAATCAACAGCATCCAAGGCTACGACCTGCTTGCCGATTTCCAGCAGCTCGATCTGCTTGAATACGAGAACGGTCCTGAATCGGTGATGGCAATACAGTTCTCTAAGGACGACGGTTCGAGCGGCGTGGGGCGCATCAACTGGTCGAACCTGCTCAATTCTATGACAGGTCCTGGCTGTCCGTGGCAGGGCGACGGCTTTTTCCTGCCCTCGCAGGACCTTATCAACGCCTATCAGACCGATGAGAACGGACTGCCGATGTTCGACTATCAGTCGCACGATGATTACGGCAAGGTGAACATCAATGCCGACGGCAGCTATTATCTGTCGAACGTCAGCGGCAACGTTGACCCTCGCCTTGACTTCGTAACGGGCCGCCCCACCATACGTTACAAAACCTACACTGCATCTCCATGCGGACTTTGGGTGCGCAACGCCGACGCTTACGGCTACAACAACACCAAACGCTTCTGGCTCTCACCTGAATCGCCTGAAGCCACTCAGGGATGGCCTTGGGGAGCATCAGCTCTCAACTGGCAGATTATCCGCTATGCCGACCTGCTGCTTTACAAGGCTGAAGCTCTCATAGAAATCGGCGGCAACGGACTGGAAGAGGCACGCACAATCATCAACCGCATACGCAGCCGCGCCATGAACAGCAGTTACGTGAAGGATTTCAACGACCCCTCAAAATATGCAGCCAACTATAAAATAGGGCTTTATCCTGCCGAGGGCTGGAATCAGGACTACGCACGCAAGGCACTGCGCATGGAAATGCGCTTAGAGAAAGCCATGGAGGGAGAACGCTTCTTCGACCTCGTGCGCTGGGGAATAGCACAGGAGACGATGAACAAATATTACGAGTGTGAGAAGGACAACCGCATATATTACCAGAACGCAAAGTTTGAAACCGGCAGGGAATACTTCCCCGTGCCCGTGGCTCAATACAACTTCTCTGGAGGCAAGTATGTTCAGAATCCCGGCTATCCCGCATTTTGAAAAGAGGAGTTAAAGGGAGTAAAGGGGGAGTTTGAAGAAGTTAAGTGACATTACTATATATAAATAAATGGAAAGAATGACAAACAACATACGACTGATGGCGCTGGCGGCAATTATCACCGCCGGTGCCACAGGAGCGGCGGCACAAAAGCCTCAGTTTCTGGGCGACGGACACGCTATAATAAAAGTTGACACACAGAAAAAATATCTGTTGCTGCCAGTGGAGGAAAAGGAAGAGAACGCCCACATCAGAGTGATAAGAAACAATCAGCTGGTGAAGACTCTCAACTGCCGGCTGGCAACCGACAAGGTTGACTATTTTGTTCCATTTGAGGTGGAAAGCGGACAAGTGCTCGACATCGCATTTCCCGGCAATCCGCGCTCAACCGGAGCCATGAATGATTTCACCTGCTGGAAGAAAATGTCTTACTCAGACACATTCGGCACAAAGAATGTTGAGAAACATCGCCCGGCATATCACCACACCCCGGCATACGGATGGATGAACGACCCCAACGGCATGTTCTACAAGGACGGCGTGTGGCACCTCTGCTTTCAGTACAACCCCTACGGCTCACAGTGGGAAAACATGACGTGGGGACACTCTGTGAGCACCGACCTCGTAAACTGGACTCAAATGCCTTCAGTCCTTGAAGGCGATGCCCTGGGTGCGATATTCAGCGGTTCGTCAGTGGTTGACAAAAACAATACTGCCGGCTTCGGCAAGGATGCCGTGGTGGCTTTTTATACGACGGCCGGACACAGCCAGACACAGTCGATGGCATACAGCACAGACGGCGGCAAAACATTTACTAAATATGAGATGAATCCTGTCATCACATCCACTGCAAGAGATTTCCGCGACCCTCACGTGTTCTGGAACGACGAGGCTGGATTCTGGAACATGATTCTTGCCGCGGGACAGGAGATGCAGATTTACTCTTCCGCCAACCTCAAGGACTGGAAATATGAAAGCTCTTTCGGCCACGAATACGGCAATCACGGCGGTGTGTGGGAATGCCCCGATCTGATGAAGATGAAGGTGCGCGGCACTGACAAGGAAAAATGGATGCTGATATGCAACATCAATCCCGGAGGACCCTTTGGCGGAAGCGCCACACAGTATTTCATAGGGCAGTTCGACGGACATAAGTTCACCTGCGAGGATGAGCCAGGCGAGACAAAGTGGATGGACTACGGCAAGGACCATTATGCCACTGTGACATTCGACAATGCTCCCGACGGGCGCCGCGTGGCGATAGCATGGATGAGCAACTGGCAGTATGCCAATCAGGTGCCTACAATGCAGTATCGCTCTGCCAACTCCATTGTGCGCGACCTCGGACTGTTTGAATACAAGGGTGAGACCTACTGCAGCGTGATGCCTGCAAAGGAGATGGCTGCAGTGCGCGGGGCACGCACCGCATCGCCGACGGATGCCTGCGAGATTGTTGTCACTCTGAAGGGTGACGCCCAGATTACCCTGCGCAACGGCAAGGGCGAGAAGGTGGTGATGACCTACGATGACACCGAGGAGACATTCGACATGGACCGACGCCGCAGCGGCAACGTGTCGTTCAGCGATGCTTTCCCCGTGGTGACCTCAACGCCCACCTACGGCAAGGTGCGCCAACTGAGGATTTTCGTCGACCGCAGCAGCATCGAGGCGTTCGACGCCGACGGCAAAATGGTGATGACAAACCTTGTGTTCCCCACGGTGCCCTACGATAAAATTATTGTAAAGGGCAAGGCTAAGGCCACAATCTACAGGATTAAGACCGAAAAATGAAACTTACAGCGGTAAAAGTCTTATTAAAGGTAACAGAGATTGTTTCTCAGGATAACATATTATATAATAAAATAAAAACGGACAATAATAAATAACTTAAAATAACAAATATGAGTAAGACTAATAAGATGGCAATAATCCCCGTGATGCTCTGCTTCTTCGCCATGGGTTTCGTCGACCTGGTCGGCATTGCCTCCAATTATGTTAAGGAAGACTTGCAGTTGAGCGACTCCGTTGCCAACGTGCTGCCCTCATTAGTGTTCTTCTGGTTCCTTATATTCTCTGTGCCCACGGGCATGCTGATGAACCGCATAGGGCGCAAGCGCACAGTGCTGCTCTCATTAGCAGTTACAGTGGCGGCGCTTCTGCTGCCCCTGTTTGGTGAGTCGTTCACGCTGATGCTTGTGTCGTTCTCGCTGCTCGGCATAGGCAACGCCCTGATGCAGACATCGCTCAATCCGCTGGTGTCGTCGGTGATACAGGGCGGAAACCTCGCCTCCACACTCACCTTCGGGCAGTTTGTCAAGGCAATAGCCTCGTTCCTTGCCCCATACATAGCCATGTGGGGAGCCATGGCGTCGATACCAACCTTCGGGCTGGGCTGGCGCGTGCTCTTCCCCGTGTATATGATCATCGGCATCGTGGCATCGCTTCTGCTCGCCTACACTCCCATCAATGAGCCTGAGCATAAAGGCAAGGCATCGTCGGTGACCGACTGTGTGCGTCTGCTGTCGCGCAACGTTGTGCTGCTGTCGTTTCTCGGCATCATGTGCCATGTGGGCATCGACGTGGGCACCAACACCACGGCACCCAAGCTGCTGATGGAGCGTCTGGGCATGTCGCTCAACGATGCGGCTTTCGCCACCTCGCTCTACTTCATCTTCCGCACCGTGGGCAGCCTCACAGGCTCGCTGTTCCTGCGCATGGTCAGCAACCGTGTGTTCTTCACTCTAAGCGTGGCGATGATGGCGCTGTCGATGCTCGGTCTTGCCGTGGGCGAGTCGAAGGCAGTGCTCTATACAGCCATTGCCCTCGTGGGCTACGGCAACTCCAACATCTTCCCTCTTGTATTCTCGCAGGCTCTCCTCTCTGATGAGAGCAGGCAGAACGAGATTAGCGGCCTGATGATCATGGGCTTGTTTGGCGGCACGGTGTTCCCTCTGCTCATGGGCTTTGCCAGCGACGCCGCAGGTCAGGTGGGCGCCGTGGCTGTGATGGCGGTGGGAGTGATTTATCTGTTTACCTATATACCAAGAATCAAAACGGCAAAATAATACGCTGGAAAAATAAAGTACAAAGAACATACCAACAATAAAAAAACAACCGAATAACGATGAAAAAGGAAGGAATTATAGTAGGACTGGGCGAGGCTCTGTGGGACTGCCTGCCCGAAGGACGCAAGTTAGGCGGCGCACCTGCCAACTTTGCCTACCATGTGTCACAGTTTGGATACGACGCATACGCAGTGAGTGCCGTGGGCACAGACGACTTGGGCAGGGAGACGCTTGCCGAGTTCGACGCCAAGGGATTGAAGTACGAGATGCCGCAGGTGAGCTTCCCCACCGGCACGGTGCAGGTGACGCTCGACGAGTCGGGTATTCCCACCTACGACATAAAGGAAGGCGTTGCCTGGGACAACATACCGTTCACGGCGCGCCTTGAGGAGATGGCTCGCCAGTGCCGCGCCGTGTGCTTCGGCTCGCTGGCTCAGCGTTACGACGCCTCGCGCCGCACCATCTACAAGTTTCTCGACGCCACCCCCAAGGACTGCCTGCGCATCTTCGACATCAACCTGCGCCAGAATTTCTATTCCAAGGAGGTTATCCGTGAGTCGCTGAAGCGCTGCAACGTGTTGAAGATAAACGACGAGGAACTGGTAATCATCGGCAGGATGTTCGGCTATCCCGGTCTCGACTTCGAGAACAAGTGCTGGCTCATCCTCGGCAAGTACGACCTCGACATGCTGGTGCTCACCTGCGGCGTCAACGGCAGCTACGTGTTCTCCCGCGGCGCAATGTCATATCTGGAGACTCCCAAGGTGCAGGTAGCCGACACCGTGGGAGCAGGCGACTCGTTCACCGGCTCTTTCGTAAGCTCAATCCTCTCGGGCAAGTCAGTTCCCGATGCCCACCGCACCGCCGTCAACATCAGTGCATTCGTGTGTACACAGAACGGAGCCATGCCTCAGGTGCCTGAGGAGCTGAAAAAGTGAAAATATAAGTTAAATATACGCTTTCTGCAGTGCCTGCTTTTTTCTGCATCAGATATTTTTAGTATTTTTGCCAGAAAAAAGCAGGCACTGTATTATGAATGTAGAGACAATCCGCGACTATTGTCTGTCGCTTCCAGCCACATCGGAGTATTTCCCGTTTGACGAGACTGTGCTCGCCTTCCGGGTAGTTGATAAAATATTCGCAATGATAGACCTTAGCGACACGGAGTGGTTTGTGCTGAAGTGCGCCCCCGACTATGCCCTTGAGCTGCGCGACCGCCATCCTGAAATCACGGCAGCGTTTCACATGAACAAGAAACACTGGAACCAGCTGAACATCAACGGCATGCTGTCCGATGAGCTCATACGGTCACTTATATTGCACAGCTACAGGCTCGTTGCTGCCAAATTGCCAAGAAAAGTAAAAGAGGCGCACCCCGAGATAAATATATAAAGACATCAAAACCTGACAGCCACTAATCCTTCAGACATGCAAGCGGAATCACCTTCACGCCGTCGGTGCGGGTGTATGCCATGCTGCCTCCCGTCAGAATGATAAGCAGGTCGGGCTCTCTGAGCGGCACCTGCACCTCCGTCTTGTTGTGTTCCAGTATCAGCCGTTTCAATTCAAGCAAATGTCTGGCACCGTCTTCAATCTCTCGGCTGCCCAACTTACACTCAATCAAGGCATAGCGCCCGTCGGCAAGATGCAGCACCAAGTCTGCCTCCAAACCGTAGCGGTCACGGTAATAAGAGAGATGGCTGCCAAAATCGGGCGTGTAAGCACGCAAGTCGCGGGCACACATCTGCTCAAAGATGAACCCGAATGTCTTGAGCTGGGTCATCAGTGCCTGCGGAGTGAGATTCAGCGCCGCCACGGCAATGGAAGGATCAGTGAACGCGCGCTTCAAACCGCTGCGCACAGCGGTCTTGCTGCGTATTGCTGGACACCACGCCTCAATATTGTCAATCACAAACAGACGCTTGAGCGAGGTGACATAATCCTCAAAGGTGCTCATGGCAAGCGACACCTCGCCCGAGGCGGTCACGTCTGCCAGCAGTGAAGTGTTCTTGGCAAGGGTTGAGATATTGCGGGCGTATGCGCGCAGGATGCTCCTCGTGATACGCTCGTCTCTCTGCACTCCGTCCACTCTCGATATGTCGTCACGGCAAACAGTATCCACATAGTTGCGCGCTATGAGGAGTTTTGTCTTGTCACTCCTCATATTTACAAATGCCGGCCATCCGCCACGGCATGCGGCGTTTATGAGATCCTCAATCTTCATATTGGATGCAATACCGTCGATGTCAAGTTCCTGATTGTCGAAAAGCTCCTGAAGCGAAATCTTTCCGTTTGACTCGCCTGATTCCCAAAGACTCATCGGCAGCATCTTCATACGCGAGATTCTGCCGGTGCCGGAATGACGGATAGAGCTCTTGTCGACCGCATTCGACCCTGTAAGTATGAACTGCCCGGGAACCTGACGATTGTCAACCATTGTGCGCACAGCGTCCCATATCACGGGGGCATCCTGCCACTCGTCAATCAGCCGCGGAGTGTCGCCGAGCAGCAACAGCGAGGGCTTAGATGCCGCCGTCATAGTGTACTCCTCGCGCATGTCGGGGTCCTGCATGCTTATCATGCTTTTGCTAAGCTGTTTTGCAGTGGTTGTTTTACCGCACCATTTCGGACCTTCTATAAGCACAGCACCAAACGCTTCCAGGCGTTCTTCAAGATGTTTGTCTGCAATTCGATACAAATATTCCATAATTCTCTTTATTTCAGGATGCAAAGGTAAGGCTTTTTTTTCGTATTTCCAAACAAAAACTAACTTTTGTGCTATTTTAACACTAACTTTTGCGGCATTTCACAACTAACTT
>JAUNSB010000100.1:0-16098 GCA_030539375.1 Prevotella sp. | reverse complement strand
TTATGCCATAAATTACACAAAAGAGGGCATGTCACAGGTTTATGACACACCCTCTGGACACAAAAAGAGGATGTATAAAACATCCTCTTAATTATGCTTGATGAAGCTACAATTACTTCTTAACGATGTTCCATTCGCCAGTGATATCGTTCAGGTAGAACTGGTATGTGCCGGCAGGAACATTGATGTTTTCTCCTCCAATAGGCAAGTAATAAGAATCACCAATAGCTGTCTCCTTATCGGATGTTCCCCAGCTTGTATCCCAAGCATGGTTAGCACGGAACTTTAAACCGCCATTTGAAGGAACGGTGTATTCTACAAACCAGTTGTGAGCGGCAACTTGCTCCAGGTCAACATCACCACCCCAACCGTTGAAGTCGCCAATCAGAGATACAGAGGTGTATTCTGTCGGGGTTTGGTTGTCAAGGCGTGTCCATGTATAACTCATGTCTTTCTTGTTTATAGACAGAGTGTAGAAACCAGCTTCAGGGCTCTGGAACGACTGTGCGCCAGAATTAATCATACTTCCGCTTGCTGAGCCGTCACCGTCAACAGTTGTACCCCAAGCATTGTCCCAGTTTCCAAGAGAGTTTGCATCCCAAACCTTCAAGTCCCAAGCTCCGGTCCATGATGTTGTGTAGGTGTAAGTAGTTGCATCCTGTGTGTAGAACATATTCCTGTAGGCATTATCAGCACTCCATCCGTTAGGTGTACCTACGACATAGAAATATTGCAAAGCTGAAAGTTTCTCAATCTTATAGCTGTATTCCATCATGTTGAGAGTGATTCGGATAAGCTCTGCATCACCATCGGTAACAACAACTTTGAATGAACCGTCATTGCCGATGTCAGAGCGGCGTGCAACTTTGCCTTCCATACCGTTGTTGCCATTACCCTCGGCACAACCAAGTACCTGATCCCAACCGCCTGTAGCATTGAAGTTGTCAATGGCAATCTGGTCTGTAATAGCAAACCAGTTCTCACCCTCTGCCACTGGAATGGTGATAGTAAATACAGGATCCTCGTAAACATCTTTGCCGCTGTGATTGAACTGCAGGCTTGTATTATCCACATTCCATGAAGTGCCGTTAATTCCACCGATGATGTAGTAGTTCTGCGAAATTTGCGGAGCATCAAGCACAGCCTTAAAGTCGAAAGGCTGACCAGCCTTCTTCGCAACCACATCATTGTCTGCTGTAGTGATAGTCACATCTGCTGAAACATTAGCTGTCAAAGCACGCTCAATGGGAGCGCGACCATACAATGCGATGACCGCATTCTCCAAATCCTCGGTTGACACTGCACCAGAAGCATTGGCAGTAATTGTAGTTACACTGCCGTTGCCTGTTAATTCTACATTAAAAGCGTCTGTTTTCTGACCTTCGCCGAGGTTTGAAGTGAACAGCTGTATCGTCTCGCCGGTCTCGTTTGCAAAGTCGATTGCCGACACATTTGGAGTGATTGTCATCTCAAATTTCTCTGCAGCTTCATTGGCAGCATTGCTCTGAGGACTGCTCCAGTCAGTGTAGTCGTCGGTGCAGGACACAAGTCCTGCAACCGCTACGATACCACAAAATATTTTCTTAATCATAATTTAATCTCTAATTAAATGTTTTTCTACTTTATTTTTTTGCTATGATGCTGAACTCGCCGGTAATGTCGTTGAACATAATAATCCATGTTCCTTCTGCCACACCGATGTTCTTGCCGCCATTGGTACCCTTACCACAGGTGTTTATCTCGCCGTCATCGGCACCAAAGCCCCAGTTGGTATCCCAAGATCCAGGAATCTTAAACTTGATTTGCTCCACTGCGCCTTCGGCTACAGTGAGAGTGTAGCACCATACGTGGTTTTCACCAGCCTTGTTAACTGAAGTCATGTTTACATCAGCCCAATCAGCGAAGCTACCGGTGATGCAAATCTGCTCATAAACGGCAGGTGTGATGTCCTGCTGCTCAATCTTACACTCGTTAGTGCCAGTGTTGATGGTCACCTTGTAATAACCTGCAGGATCAACCCAAATGTTGCCGGCATCGCCTGCACCGTTACGGAATTGAGCCTGGTTGGCAGAACCTGTACCCATGAAGCCCATGTCCCAATTGAAGTCAGAAGGCTGTATCTTCCACTCGTCTGAAGTGAAGTAGTTGAGGTAAACAATCTCACCTGCACCAGTCTTCTTATCGTATGTAAATCCATTCTGAATGAACATTGGGAAGCTGCTCTCTCCTGGCTTGTCACTCCATGCGCCATCACCAAAGTTGTTACCCACTATATAGAACAAAATTGGAGCTGCATCCTTCAATTCTATATAATAAGGATTGGTGCTGATTTCCAAAACATTTGAGGCAATTGAATTGAGCTTTGATGTTCCCTCAAGTATGAAAGCATTGACGCGTACGTATGCAGTCTGTGTTGCTGGAACATCTTCCTCAGCCCACTTAGCCACCATTACCATAGCCTTGTCAAGGTCATCGGCAGTCATATCGTAAGTACATGACTGGGTGGTACGGTCAAGTATTGCATAGTCGGCAGTGAGAGTTCCCTCCTCGTCAGCTTCCGCCTCGGCTGTTGATACAGTAAATGAATTGGTTGTTGATACCTGTATCTCGTATGTCACATTGATAGGTGCATTGTCCTCCGTGTATTTAGGCTGCGACCATGTGAGGTGCATTGATTCTGTATTTGCGAGATCAACAACCTCGTTAATATATGCCGGGGTATTCAATGTAAACTCCTTTGGCTGAATCAGCGTTGGGTTGGAGTCATTGTCATCCGAGCATGCTGTAAACAAGCTGGCGGTACCTATCAGCATTGCGCCAATCAATAATTTCTTGTCCATCATATTGCTTTTCTGATTAATTCGTTAAAGTAATTATATTATTCAGTTTCGTTATAACCGTCAATCTGTGTAAGATTGCTGTTAGCCAATACTTCTGACGATGGCAGTGGGAACAAATTGCGTGTCTTGTCGAATGCGGCACCATTAGCGCTTCCACCCTTATAGTCCCATAAGTATGTTGCCTGCATGCCGCCAAACTGATTGTAACGGATAAGGTCTGTACGGCGCAATCCCTCAAAATACATCTCACGTGAACGTTCGTCAAGAACATCGTTGAGAGTGTAAGAGCTGCTTGTTACTGCGTGGGCACGGTTGCGCAGTTCATCAATATATCCCTTTGCCTTTGTTGATGACTCACCGTTAAGATGCATTTCTGCCTCTGCTGCGTTGAGATAAGCCTCTGCAACACGGAAAAGGAAGAAGTCAGTATCCACATCGTAAGAGTCATGTGGTGTGCCGCCTGTAGAGTAATTGTTGTTCCATTTTGTGGTGGTTAATCCCTGATAGAAGCTGGAGTTGTCTCCAAGGTCAAGTGTGCGCTTGTCAGAGCTGGAGCCCTTGCCCCAGAACAAAGCGCGGTCATCAATGCCCATAGCACGTATTTCGGCTGTTGACTTACCAACAAACGACTGTGGATTGTTTGTAAACTTCTCAATCAGCTGTGGGCGGCAACGCATGCCTGACCAGGTGTTACCGGTCGTTCCGGCAGTAAGATCGGCAACTGTTGACATCTCTGCATTCCACATAGCTGCGACGAAGAATAGCGAGCCACCATATCCCTTGGTAATCTTACCGTCTTGCAGCAGTGGTAGAACAGCCTCACAGCTTGCGCCGTTGGAACCGTTGTCACCCATGAACAGCAAATCATATGGCTGATATCCGTTTGCTTTGGCTGTAGCCGACATCTTGCTGTCGGTAAACAGAGAATATCCAGAGTTTATAACCCTTTCTGCATATTCCAAAGCCTTGTCCCAATGTGGGTTGTTCTGACCGTCGTTATTGAGGTATGTGCCAGCATTAAGGTAGAGACGGCTCAGTAGAATCCATGCTGCAGCCTTGTCGGCACGTCCGTAATTTGCATCGGTATCGGTCTTTGGCTGTGCATCGAGCATATCAGCCTCGGCTGTTTCAAGTTCGTTTTTAACCCAATTGAAGAGGAACTCACGTCCCATTGCAAGCAGTTCTGCACGGGTATATTCTTTACCTTCCTCAAATTTTTCGTTATAGGCGTGTGCCTGTTTTGGAGTCTCTGATGAAATAGTTGCACTAAATGATGGGTCTCCAAAGAAGTCGAGCATCAAAAAATAGTTGTATGCACGAATAAATCTTACTTCTGCCAACATGGTTTTGTCTGCCTGTGCCTCTGCCAGTTCCATATAGTGGTTGCAGAAAGAAATATTCGATACCAGTCTATAATAGAGGAATCTCAAGGTTGCTGTACCTGGCATACACTGATTGTAACCTATTTCAGTGATACCACCGTCACTCCACCAACAGATACTCTCATCGGTAGAAAGCTCGTTGAAATTAAACACATTGCGGACAAGGGTAGACTTTCCTGCATCATCAATGGTAAAATCGGCATTACCGTCATTACCCTCCATTATCAGTCCTGCATAGCACTTGCTATAGAGTGCCTTTATATTTGGTGTTGCTTGGGCATTGGGGTCACGGTTGCCATCGTCAAGGTCTGCCATACATGATGTGAGGCTTGATGCAAGCATAATAGCCGCAGCCGGAAGCATTGCTTTTATTTTATTTAGTTTCATTGTGATACTTTTTTAATTTGTTAGAAGTTAAGGTTGAGTCCCACAAGGAAGGTGCGGCAACGTGGATAGATGCTGCTCTCCCTACCTGAATTCTGCTCTGGGTCAAGTCCCTTGTAGTCTGTTATGGTGAACACGTTAGAGCATGAAGCGTAGATACGTCCTGTTATACCATGATAGTTACCTGCCTTGAACAGATTCTCGAAGTTGTAACCCAATGTGATGTTATCACACTTCAGGAAACTTGCATTTTGCACGAAATAGTCGGTCAATGGATAGTTGTATGATGACCAGTTGAGATTTACGAAATCCTGTGTGCTGTTCTCGTAGTAACCCTTTGAGTTGTAAAGCACAGCCGAGTTCATCTTGCCCTGCTCAATGTCATTATATACATAATTGCCGAAGCTTGCGCGGAAGTTTGTGCCAAGGTCCCAGTTCTTATATGCCACTTTAAGGCTGAAACCGCCAGTCCATGGTGCGTTGATGCTCTTGTAGAAGTAGCGGTCGTTCTCATCAATCACGCCATCAGCATTTCGGTCAACATAGCATCCCTGTATAGGACGGCCAGTCTCGTCGTAAACCTGCTGGTATACCCAGAACGAGTTTGCCGGTTCACCAACCTTGTGATATGTTATCATCTGGTTTTGTCCTACCTGCATTCCTGCCTCAATCATGTCACGGCCTCCATACAGTTCTGAAATCTCGTTCTTGTTGTATGCGGCATTTACTCCAATTTCCACAAACCAGTCTTTAGTCTGTACTGGCTTACCGGAAATGGCAACCTCAATACCCGTGTTTTTTAGCGAGCCTGCATTAAGCATCATCGCATTGTCGAAGTTCTGTCCTGCTGGAATTGTCGGTGTGCAGAGCAAATCGGTGGTCTTACGCTTGTAAGCATCGATGTTGAATGTCAAACGCTGGTTGAACATTCCATAGTCGAGACCTATATTCCATGTTGTGGTGGTCTCCCAAGTCAGGTCGTTGTTGTACACAAGAGGCTGGTAAAGCACACCGTCATTGTCAGGACCAACAGGATAAAGGTGATCATTGCTGGTACTTACTTTATATGTTGGTGTGTAATACTCCTTGCCTGTATCCTGCTGGCCAGTCTTACCCCAACCCAAACGTATTTTAAAGTCGCTGATTGCGTCCACATCCTTAAGGAAGGCCTCATCCTTTACACGCCATGCTGCGGCTGCTGACGGGAAGAATCCCCAACGGTGACCATCGGCAAAGCGGCTTGAGCCATCGTAACGTGCAGTGAATGTGAAGAGGTAGCGGTCGAGCAGAGTATAGTTTGCACGTCCAAACCAGCTTACCAAAACTGTCTGTCCTCTCCAGTTTGATGCTGAAGAACTGTTAACAGTATTGGCCTTTGGAGTTCCGTCATCGTATGTTCCCTCGTTTGTGGAAGGATAATAGCTCTTATACCATTGATTGCCCCAGTACTTCATACGGCTGTACTCGTAACCTGCCATTATATCGAAATGGTGAGACTTGTTAAAATCCTTATAGTACTGTGCGTATGCGGTGGCCATAACATTATATTTCTTTTCGGTATTGTCTCCATTGCCGCCATAGTAGAAGCCATAAGTAGAATATGGAGAGCTGTTGGTGTATTCACCGCCGTAAGCGTACTCACCTGCAAGATTTACATGCAGACGAAGATCCTCAAATCCGTGAATTTTATAGTCTGCCTCAAAGTTACCAAGGAGAATGTTCGCGCTCTTGTCGAAATTATAATGGTCAATCAGCTCCATTGGGTTTTTAGGAGCGTCATCATTGATTGCGTATGGGAAAGTTGGGTCAAATTCTGTTGTGCTCTTTGTCCATTGCCAGTAGCCACCCCAGTTCTTAAACTGTTCATCTGTGCTCTTAACCGGACGTGTAGGATCCATTGCTGTAGCGGCACCAATGGCATCCTGACCACCAGGAGTTGTCTTTGAATATGAATACTTGGCGTTAGCATTGATATTGAGGTGATCATTGAGCAATGATGGGTTGAGTGAGAAGCCTGCTGTGAAACGGCTATAGTCAGACCCTTTCAGAATACCCTGCTGACCAGTATAACCTACACTGACGCGATAAGGCATAGACCAGCTGTCACTACCAACACCGCCTGTCAAACTTACATTGTGGTCGTGGCTAATTCCTGCACGGTAGATTTCATCCTGCCAATTTGTGTCGTATGTACCGGCACTATAGTCAGGAGTGCCGTCCTCGTTGAACTTCTTCCAGCCTAATCCGTTATAGGCGGCAGAACCCTCACCATATTTGTTCTTTATGAAGTCAACATACTCGCTTGCGTTCATAACGTCGAGCTTCTTGGCTATGGCGCTTACAGAGAATGTGCCATTGTAGGAAATCTTTGGAGCCTGATTTTTGCGACCCTTTTTGGTGGTTATGATGATTACACCGTTAGAACCACGGCTACCATAGATGGCTGTTGCAGAAGCATCCTTTAATACAGTGAAACTCTCAATGTCGTTCGGGTTTACAAGCGAAAGCGGATTGCTTGCACCTTTGGTATTGTTGTTGTCCATAGGCATACCGTCGATAACGATAAGAGGGTCATTGCTTGCATTAAGTGACGCTCCACCACGAATACGTATTTGGGCACCGCCGCCAGGCTCACCAGATGCTGAGTTGACATTTACACCAGCAATCTTACCCTGAATCATGTCTTGGGCTGATGTAATGATACCATGGTTCTTCTCGTCTGGCTTGATGGCTGTAACAGAACCTGTCAGGTCGTTTTTCTTTGCCACACCATAACCGATTACCACGACATTCTCAAGTAACTGTGCATCGTCCTTGAGGATAATGTTCATTGTTGTGCCTTCAACCTTCACGTTTGCAGGCTGATAGCCCACGTATGTCACGTTGATGGTGGCACCCTTGTCTGCTTTGATAGAGAAGTTACCGTCGAAGTCGGTCACTGTTGCCACTTGCGTGCCAACTACTCTAACCGTGGCTCCGATAACATCTTCACCAGTAGCATCCTTCACATGGCCATTGACAGTAATCTGCTGTGCAAATGACCCTACCGACAGAAATACGCCAAATAAAATGGCGAGCATCCTGAGCGGAATCCTAATGATTATCTGCTTCATCATTTTTTGTTTTAAATTTTTAAAATTAAGTTAGCTTACTCTTTTGGGTGCAAAGGTAAAGAGTATTTCTATATCTTTTTGTTTTTTTTGTCAAAATCATCAAATATGCCGATGCAATCGTTTGCACCGGCATACAGTATGTCAGAGGAGAAAGAGAATGTCATTATTCCACAAACTATACCTTATTATAATAAAGGCACCATATATATTGGCAGATATACAACGCCGTCGACGGTTTTCAAGTCCTGATAATGAATTATGTATGGGGTTGAGAGTTGCCTTTCAAACTTACGGCAAAATTTGTTGAGTGACACCGTGGTATAATTTTTGCCTGACTTCACTTCTATAGGGCAGATATTATGGGCATTAGTCAACTGCCTTTTTCAGTGTCTTTCCACCGCAAAAGCGTGTCAAATATTTTCCTTTTCATCGCACTGATATCTAATTTCTGGGCAAAGTTACTGATTTTTACTGATTTATCCAAATTTTTGAGGCGTTTTTGCACCAAAACAAGGTTTTTGTACGCTTTAAATTGCACCAAAACAAGGTTTTTATATGCTTTAGATTGCACCAAAACAAGATTTTTAGTATATGACAGCAAGTAGTTGTAAGCGAACAAATAACAGCTTGCGCGTGCAAACGTTTGCATGGGGTAAAATGTTAATAATATATTACAAATTTTCACTCTATCACAATTATTCATAACTTTGCATCCGAAATAACTTAATGACGACTAAAAACGACATGGCTGACAAACCAACAATGACAATGAAGGATATAGCGCGGGAGTTTGGAATTTCCGTAGCCACGGTATCGCGCGCCCTTAGCAATTCTCCACGCATAAGCATAGAGAAACGCGAAGCTATACAAAGGTACGCGCGCGAGCATAATTTCGTGCCCAACACCTTGGCAGAGTCGTTGCGCCACTCAAAGGTGAAGCCATTAAAAATTATCGGTGTGATACTGCCCGAGATGGTGCATTACTACTTCATGTCGATACTTGCGGGCATTGAGGAGGAGGCAGTGAAGCGCGGTTATCGTGTTATGGTGGCGCAGAGCAATGAGGAGTATGAGCGCGAGGTGAGGATATGCAAGTCGTTTTATGAGAACCGTGTGTGCGGCATCATCGTGTCGCAGGCGAAGGATACCCGTGACTACAAGCATTTCCAGCAGCTGATAGACCAAGGCTTGCCATTAGTGTTTTATGACCGTATATGCACTGGCGTGGATGCGAGCCGTGTGGTGGTTGACGACTATATGGGAGCCTATAATGCAGTGACTCATCTTATAGAGTGCGGCTGCAAGAGGATTGCCTTTTTCGGGTCGCCCATGTCGCTGGAAATAAGTAAAAACAGATATAACGGATATAAAGATGCACTGCTGAAGCATGGCATGACGGTGGACGAGCGATATATGCGCTTCTGTGACAACCGTGCCGACGCTGAGGAGATAGCACCTGAGCTTCTGGAGATGGACGACAGACCTGACGGTTTCTTCGCTGTAAACGACGACACGGCAATAGGCATTCTCTACACAGCCAAGCACATGGGGCTGAGAGTGCCCGAGGATGTGCAGATATGCGGATTCACCAATGGTGACCGTGCAAAGGCGAGTGATCCCATGCTCACCACAGTAGAACAGCGTGGACGAAAAGTGGGGGGGCAAGCCGCAGACATTCTAATCAGCAAAGTAGAGGGCCTTAGTCCTAAGGACAAGGTGGAGCGCAGGATAGTGAAAACCCGACTCGTGGTAAGGGGAACGACGAGGGAAATGAAGAATGAAGAGTGAAGTGAAGAGTGGTTCTTAACTTTCCTAATACTCTTACATATCCTAAATTAATGAGCAAAATAAAAAACAACAATAATATGAAACAAAAACCTAATCTTACTTTTTGGAGCCTGTGGAATCTAAGTTTTGGATTCTTTGGCGTACAGATTGCATACGCGCTGCAGAGCGCGAACATATCGAGGATTTTCGCCACACTGGGCGCCGACCCTCACTCATTGAGCTATTTCTGGATTCTTCCACCGCTCATGGGAATATTGGTGCAGCCAATAGTTGGTACTGCAAGTGACCGCACATGGTGCCGATTCGGACGCCGTATACCTTATTTATTTATAGGAGCGGCTGTGGCGGTATTGGTGATGTGCCTGTTGCCTAATGCCGGCAGTTTCGGTATGGCTGTCAGCACGGCAATGGTGTTCGGATTGCTGGCGCTGATGTTTCTCGACACAAGCATCAACATGGCAATGCAGCCGTTTAAGATGCTTGTGGGAGATATGGTGAACGAGGAGCAGAAGACAAAAGCCTATTCCATACAGTCGTTCCTGTGTAATGCCGGCAGTGTGGTGGGATTTGTGTTCCCGTTCTTCTTCACAGCCATAGGCATTGCCAACGAGGCAGCTCCAGGCGTGATTCCCGACAGTGTGATATGGTCGTTCTATGTCGGGGCAGCTATCCTTATCCTTTGCGTTATTTATACCACGGTGAAGGTGAAGGAGTGGAATCCGCAGGAGTATGCCGAATATAATGAAGAATTAAGAATGAAGAATGAAGAATCAACGATCGGCGACCGAGGTGAAGCCGAGAATCGACGAAGTCAATCTGTGGATAATGAAAAGTCTGGTAACTGGATAACGCTGCTTAAGAATGCTCCCGCGACATTCTGGAAGGTGGGACTGGTGCAGTTCTTCTGCTGGGCATCGTTTATGTATATGTGGACTTACACCAACGGCACCATCTCACAGAGTGTGTGGGGCACCACCGATGTTACCTCCTGCGGCTATCAGGAAGCCGGCAACTGGGTTGGCATCTGCTATGCCGTGCAGGCAATAGGCTCAGTGGTGTGGGCAATGGTGCTGCCGCGCTTTAAAAATGTGAAGATGGCATACGCCATGAGCCTTGTGCTTGGCGGCATCGGCTTCGCGTCAATGCCTTTCATGCACGATAAGTATATGATGTTCATCCCGTTCCTGCTGATAGGCTGTGCATGGGCTGCCACCCTTGCAATGCCATTTGCCATTGTCACCAATGCCCTGCAGGGATATGGTCACATGGGGGCATATCTTGGACTGTTTAACGGCACCATCTGTCTTCCGCAGATAGTGGCAGCGGTGCTCGGCGGCTCTATCCTGCATCTCGTCGGCAGCGACCAGGGCAACATGATGATTGTGGCTGGAGCGAGCCTTGTCCTCGGTGCGTTGAGTGTAAATATGATAACAGTGAAAAACCAAAAAACAACATAATGTATGAAACTATTTTTTAATATAACCTACAAAACCGCCATAGACGAGCGTCTTGTGCTCAATGTCACTGCTGCCGACGGCACAGTGAAGCGCTACGCAATGCGGTCGGGCAACAGTCGCAACTGGGTGTACGACATAAGCACTGCAGCCACAACAGTGGAATATTTCTACAGTGTGGAATGTGCCGGCAAGGAATTGCGCCACGAATGGCGTGTGGTGCCTCACCGTCTGGAACTTGACACTGCCGCTAAAGCCAAGCGCTGTGCAGTGTACGACTGCTGGATAGACACTCCAGAGGACGCATATAAATACAGCAGTGCATTTACGGACTGCATAAACAGTAAAAATGGTCAGAAAGATGCCGCGCCAACAGACTTTGGCAGGACTATATGCCTGAAAGTGCGCTGTCCGCAGTTAGGCAAGAACAGCCGTCTGGCCGTGGTGGGTGTCGACAAGAGCCTTGGAGCATGGAATCCAGCCAAAGCTGTGGCAATGACCGAGCAGCAGCCCAATGAGTGGGTGGCATACATCGATGCTGATGCGCTGGAGCAAAACCATATAGAGTTTAAGTTTGTGGCTATATGCGACAATGACACACTGCTGTGGGAGACAGCCCCCAACCGTTATGTCGACATTCCTGCCGTGAAGGACGGCGACATGATTGTGTACCATCTCGACCAGGCATTCCTGCCTGTATGCGACTGGAAGGGAGCCGGCACCGTAATCCCTGTGTTCTCGCTGCGCAGTGAAGGCTCGTTTGGCGTGGGTGACTTCGGCGACCTGAGACTTATGGTTGACTGGATGGTGAAGACCCGTCAGCGCGTGCTGCAGCTTCTGCCCATCAACGACACCAACATAACCCACACCTGGACCGACTCCTATCCTTATAACAGCATAAGCATCTACGCACTGCATCCGCAATACACCGACCTGCGTCAGTTGCCGCAGCTTGCCCATGAGGAGCGCAGAAACCACTACGAGACTTTGCGCCGTGAGCTGAACGCCCTGCCACAGATTGACTATGAGCGTGTGAACAATGCCAAGACCGAATATCTGCATGAGATATTCGCGCAGGAAGGTGCGAGGATACTGAAGAGTGCCGAGTTCAAGGCTTTCTTCACCACCAATAAGGAGTGGCTTGTGCCATACGCCGCTTTCTGCCATTACCGCGACCTCTATGGCACAGCCACCTTTAGCCAATGGCCTGACCACCGTTCACTGAGTCAGGAAGAGCGTGATGCCATGGGCAAGGCAACCACAGCCATTTACAAACAGCTGTCGTTCTGGTATTTCGTGCAGTTTGAGCTTGACCGCCAGATGCGTGCCGCCCACGACTATGCCCGCCAGAATCAGGTGGTGCTCAAGGGCGACATTCCCATCGGCATAAGCCGCGACGGCGTGGAGGCATGGGTGGAGCCAAGATATTTCAACCTTAACGGACAGGCTGGTGCGCCGCCCGATGCATTCTCTGTGAACGGTCAGAACTGGGGCTTCCCCACTTACAACTGGGAAACGATGCTTGCCGACGGCTGTTCGTGGTGGGTGCGCCGTTTCCGCAAGATGGCGGAATACTTCGATGCCTACCGCATCGACCACGTCTTAGGATTTTTCCGTATATGGGAGATTCCCGTTGATGCCGTTCATGGTCTGCTGGGACAGTTCTCACCGTCGCTTGGCATGAGTGTGCAGGAGATTGAGGGCTACGGGCTGCACTTCCAGGAAGACCGTTTCACCCGTCCATATATTACCGACTGGATCGTAGACCGTATGTTTGGTGAAAGGGCGCAGGAAGTGAAGGATAAATATCTTGACCGTCTTGATGACGAGCGTTATCAGATGAAGCCGGAGTACGACACACAACGGAAGGTGGAGAAAGCTTTCGAAGGCGTTACTGAAGAGAAGAAGCTATGGTTGAGAGATGGTATATATGCCCTCATCAGCGATGTACTGTTCCTCCACGACCGCAAGAATCCGCAGCTCTATCATCCGCGCATCGGCGTGCAAATGGACTTTATATACGAAAGTCTGTGGGACTGCGACAAACAGGCATTCAACCGTCTGTACAACGACTACTTCTACCGCCGCAACAATGAGTTCTGGTATCACGAGGCAATGAAGAAACTGCCGCGCCTCACTGAGGCTACCCGCATGTTGGTGTGTGCCGAGGATCTCGGTATGGTGCCCCACTGCGTGCCATGGGTAATGAACGGTCTTAAGATTCTCAGCCTTGAGATTCAGTCGATGCCGAAGGACGACAAGGTGCGTTTCGGTCACCTTGACCGCAATCCATACCGTTCGGTATGTACTATAAGCACTCACGATATGTCGACACTGCGCCAGTGGTGGGACGAGGACTATGAGCAGACACAGGCTTATTACAACACCATGCTTCATCGTGGCGGTGCTGCCCCGCATCCGCTGCCGGGATGGCTGGCACGTGAGATAGTATGCCGTCATTTGGAATGTCCGTCTATGCTGTGCCTGCTGTCACTTCAGGACTGGCTTTCCACAGACGAGGAGCTTCGGTTGCCCGATGCCAACGCAGAGCGCATAAACATTCCAGCTAATCCACGTCACTATTGGAGATACCGCATGCACCTGACAATAGAGCAGCTTATGGCTGCGGACAAGCTGAATGAGGATATTAGAATGATGATAGAACATAATGGAAGAAAATAACACCTAAAAATGAAGAAGATGAAAAAACTGACTTTCTTAGCAATGCTGGCTCTGCCCACAATGTTGATGGCGCAGACAGTGAAGTCGCCAAACGGCGACGTTGAGGTTAGGTTCGCCCTCGACGGCGGCAAGCCTACTTACGAAATGAGCTATAAGCAAAAGGCTGTAGTGAAGCCCAGCCGTCTCGGACTGGAGCTTGCAAAGGACAAGCACGCAAGCAAAGGTAAGAATGAGACAGACCTTATGGACGGTTTCACCATTGCTGACACAAAGACATCGTCGTTCGACGAGACTTGGAAGCCTGTATGGGGTGAGACCGCCACAATACGCAACCATTATAACGAACTGGCGGTGACACTCAACCAGCCGTCGAGCCAGCGCAACATTATAATAAGGTTCCGCGTGTATGACGACGGTATGGGACTGAGATATGAGTTTCCGCAGCAGAAGGAACTCAACTATTTTATTATAAAGGAGGAGCACACACAGTTTGCCATGGCTGGCGACCACACGGCATGGTGGTTGCCTGGCGACTATGACACTCAGGAGCAGGAGACTCAGGAGACAAAGCTGTCGGGTATACGCGAGCAGTTCAACAAGGCTGTAAACTGGGATAACTCATCGGTGTCGGTATTCTCGCCCACAGGAGTGCAGACCGCACTGCAGATGAAGACCGACGACGGACTATATATCAACATCCACGAGGCGGCTTGTGAGGACTATGCCACCATGCACCTGAACCTTGACGACAAGAACATGGTGTTTGAGAGCTGGCTCACACCCGATGCCACAGGACTGAAGGGCTGTATGCAAACACCGTGCCACACTCCTTGGCGCACAGTGTTGGTGAGCGACGATGCACGTGTGATGCTGTCGAGCAACCTGATACTTAACCTCAACGAGCCTTGCAAGATTGAGGACACAAGCTGGATTCACCCCACAAAATACTGCGGAGTGTGGTGGGAGATGATTGTAGGCAAGAGCCAGTGGAGCTACACCTACGACCTGCCGTCGGTACACCTCGGAATCACCGACTACAACAAGGTGAAGCCTCACGGACAGCATGGCGCAACAACTGCCAACGTGAAGAAATACATCGACTTTGCCGCTGCCAACGGTCTCGACCAGGTGCTCGTGGAGGGTTGGAACGTAGGTTGGGAAGACTGGGCAAACATGTGGAAGCGCGACGTGTTTGACTTCGTAACACCTTATCCTGACTTCGACATCAAGTATCTTAACGACTATGCCCACTCAAAGGGCGTGAAGCTGATGATGCACCACGAGACTTCGTCGAGCACCCAGAACTATGAGCGTCATCTTGAAGATGCCCTTACGCTGATGAACAAATATGGCTATGACGCAGTGAAGACCGGTTATGTGGGCGACATAATCCCCCGTGGCGACCATCATTACTCTCAGTCGATGAACAATCACTACATGCACGTGATAAAGGAGGCTGCCAAGCATCATGTGATGGTCAACGGACATGAGGCTGTGCGTCCTACAGGACTATGCCGCACATATCCTAACCTTGTGGGCAACGAGAGCGCACGCGGCACTGAATACGAGGCTTTCGGCGGAAGCAAGCCCTCGCACACCGTAATCCTGCCGTTCACCCGTCTGCAGGGCGGTCCTATGGACTATACTCCGGGTATTCTTGAGACTCAGCTCGAAACATGGAGCAACAACAAGAACTACATTCACACCACTCTCGTCGGGCAGCTGGCTCTCTATCTCACTATGTACTCGCCGCTGCAGATGGCTGCCGACCTGCCTGAGAACTATGCAAAGTATAACGATGCCTTCCAGTTCATCCGCGACGTGCCATGCGACTGGAGCGACTCTAAATACTTGGAGGCAGAGCCTGCACGCTACATCACCGTGGCACGTAAGGACAAGAACAGCGACAACTGGTTCATTGGCGGCAAGTGCAACGAGGACGGTCACAAGTCTGTAATCAGGCTCGACTTCCTTGACAAGGGCTGCAAGTATGAGGCTACAATATATGCTGACGCAAAGGATGCCGACTATGAGAAGAATCCTAAGGCATACACCATAACAAAGAAAACAGTGAAGGCTGGTGACGTGCTGAAACTGAACATGGCCCGTGGCGGCGGTTTCGCTATATCACTGAAAGCTATGTAATTTTTAAACCACAGAGACACTCTAACTTTGCAGTGCCAAAGAGATTGGTGAGTACTCGTTAAAAAAATCTCCCTAAAATCTTTGACAATTCAGGTTTAGTTATTACCTTTGTTGTATGAAGGTAAAACTGACCTCCCAGAGAGGGAAACTATACAGAGACATGGTCTGTGAAAACCACCCTCTGTGACAGTCCTCTCCGGGACGAGCTGCAAAGGCAAGATAGATTGTTAGGCTTCGAAGCCTATTTAGAGTGTTCTCTGCAATCTATATTAAAATCCAAATAAATTAACGTTTTTAACACATTTCTATG
>JAUNSB010000099.1:0-16261 GCA_030539375.1 Prevotella sp. | reverse complement strand
GCGGTCGATGCTCAGCTCCACCGAGTTGGCGGCGTCGCGCATAGCCTGCTTGGGGCTGAACAGTATCTTCGGCGTGTTCAGCGCATCCTTCACGGTCACCTTCTCGGGCGTGTCCATCATCTTCGAACTTACGCTGAGGCGCAGCGAGCCAAGCTCGGCGAGGTCAACGCTCATGCCCTGCTTCAATGCCTCGCACACCACGTTGGAGAGGCTTATCAGGGCGTTGCTCACGTCACCGGCTGAGAGCGATGTCTCGCGCACGATGTGGTCTACCACAGCCTTGTTGGTCATGTGCTGTTGTGTCTTGGGATGAGCGTAGTAAACGGTCTCCCCCTTGTGTACACCCACGGTCTGGGTCTTGTAACGAATTTCAAAATCAATCATGATTCTTACGTTTTTAAAAGTTTAATATATTGGTTATTTAAAACTAAATGTTTCTTTGCGTAAAGCCTCGCGGCAAGGTGCCGGAGGACTTTAAGTTAAGGTATCCGAACACTTTAAGTTAAAGTGTCGGAGGACTTTAAGTTAAAGTGTTTCCGGGGTGCAAGCCTATGTCAGAAGGCTAAGACGGCGCGGACGTGGAAGAAGTTATTCTTACTGCTGTTGCTTATCTTTATCTCGCCATTGTCTTTGCTAATGCAGACGGTTTCCACGTAGGTCTCAGAGGACTCCGAAGAGGACCAGTAGTAGCAGTCGTGTTCAGTTGACGACAGCGCCGCTCCGAAGTTTTGAAACAGAGTCTCACGCTGCGTACATATTTCATTCATCTGACCTATTGCCGGCAGGAACCAGCCGCTACTGCAGGCAGGTGCCTGCTGATCGGCAGGTGGAGTGGTGCCATGTTTTACGGCATAATAGACGGCAGGACAACCTTCATTATCATTACTGAGATTATCGCCTGCTTCCTTGATAATTGTCTGGGTATAGGCATAGCCGCTCCAGCTCCATTGATCTTCTACAATGTCCACGAATTTTTTGAAAGTGCTTCCCCACATACATTGTGCGGCATCCATCACCGCCACCGCATAGCCGTGGCATTCTTTTGAGCCAATACCCGTTTCAGAGTAGTCCGATTTGTCGTACAGATTATGCCCGGCACTGAAAACAACAGCTGCCACATTTCCCCTATCGTCTTCTGTCAAGGCATCCTTGCCCACCAGGCTGCCGTCTTTCATGAGATAGTCGCCCACCTGCAGAGTGTGTTCCTTCTCGATAGTGGCATTAGCCCCGCCAATCCTAAATGTCTTATATGTGCCTTTAGCGACTTCTTTGAGCTTATCTGCGGAAATGGTGAACTTCTTGCCATTAATTGTGCCGGTAATAGGAAAAAATGGTTGGGTAGAGTTGAATACAAAACGGTATGTGCCGTCATCCATACGGAGAGGCTTGTAGTCACTGCCGCTGAAATCCACCGACGATGCCACTGTATAGTCGGGAATGCTTGTGCCGGTGAACTTATACACCGTCTTCGGCACTTCGATTACGGCGAGAGCCATGCGGTGGGTCATGGAGAAGGACACCTTCAGTTTTCCGTCCGCTCCTGTGCTTGCCGTGCCTTTGGCAGTCATCAGGTCGCTGCCTGAGTAGTAACCGTAAGCGGTCTGATCGCTCCAGGTCCAATATCCAAGTGAAGTAGGATTAATGAAATTATCGAATACTTTGGTATCATCATCTCCCAGTTGAGCATCCAGATCCAGGTTCTCTCTATAAGGATAATACAGGAAGTATTTGCTGTTTTCGGTGACACCGCTTATAGCCCCGTCGGCAGCCTTCCATGTTATGCCGTTCTCTCCTTCCTCGGCGGTGAGCTTCACGTTTTCGGCTATGAATTCGCCATTATCTATGATATACAGTCCGCACTCATCGTTTGCCTCGAACTTGGTGCGGAAGCCATCCTCAACGGCACGTGTCGCCTCATCGCCGCCGTATCCGCCGTCAGTGATTTCAAACTCTATTTGTGCCTGCTTTGGTGCGGCATCCATCAGCTCATCGTCCTGCGAGCAGGCGGCAAGAGTAGTCATCACTGCCGTGAGAGCCATATAAAATAATGTCTTTGTTTTCATCTTCATTGATTTATATCTTCCATATCTATATCTACTTCACCTCCTTTACTCCACCTATTGCTATAGGTACAGTCCTCTCCGGCAGGGGTGGGACCGCTTCCCGCGAGAATGCTCGCAGTCTCAACCTTAATCACTTCCATACTCGGTTTCTCGTATGGCTTCCTTGTCTTGTTCTCTGTCATAATGTTTTTGTTTTTAAAGTTTATTATTTATGGTTTTATTTAATATCAGGAGTTATTTACAGGGCACAAAAAAGCGGCGATGCGCGCCAGGCACGGTAACAACCGCACACCGGCACACATCGCCGATAACTATGAAAATACCCTCCCGAGGCTATTCGGGGGGGTACTGCAAGGCTATTTCAAATTTATATATGTTGGTCTGCATTAAACTTTTATTTCTTATTGATTTGTATCAATCAAATACCTCATGCTACAACAAAAATGCCGGGTCGTTCACTATAAGACTACCTTTCAATCTCTTGGCTGCTTCCCAAGTCCTATTGGTTTTCTTGGGCTGTGCCTGCGTTTGGGTGTTATCCCCTTTTGGAGTCTCCGCTGCAGTCATGTTTTTTTTCTGTTCCTTTTCCATAATATTATGTTTTTAAATGAATTCCCGACAAAGGTACTAATAAAAAAGAAGAATGAAGAATTTTCGTGCGAATCAAATGAAAAATTAAGTTTTCTTAATTCTTCATGCTGCGTTCTTCATTCTTCTTTTTTATTAGTACCTTTGCCGACAGTTTTAAAAGATTACCACAAAAAGCATTATGACAGAATATGAGAAGATGAGAAACGGACAGCTTTACCGTTTCGACGACAAGGAGATACTGGCGAGCGTGGAGCATGCCAACCGCCTCTGCGCCAGGCTGCAGACAATGACAAACTGTGACGATGACTACCGCGAGGTGATAGAGGAGCTGATACCGGGACTGCCAAAGACATCGTGTGTGAACCCGCCGTTCCACTGCGACCACGGTCACGGCATACGCATTGGCGAGAACACCTTTATTAATTATAATGCGACATTCCTCGACGGAGGCATGATAACAATCGGAAGCAGGACAAAGATTGGACCCAACAGCCAGCTGATGACTCCCAACCACCCCATAGACTACCGCGACCGGCTGGAGCCTGTGGAGACCTGTTACCCAATAACCATCGGCGACGACTGCTGGCTGGGCAACGGAGTGATAGTGTGCCCTGGAGTAACCATCGGCGACCGCTGCGTGATAGGCGCAGGCAGCGTGGTGGTGAAGGATATTCCAGCCGACAGTCTGGCGGTGGGCAACCCGTGCAAAGTTATAAGGAAACTGGCGTAAGGACACAACTGACGAAAACGAAATGGAGACAACCGAGAGAAATCAGGAGACAAGCGGAAAGAATCTGGGGACAACCGAAAAGGACAGGATGTATATGCGCCGCTGCCTGCAACTGGCACGCAACGGAATGCAGAACGCACGTCCCAACCCCATGGTGGGGGCAGTGATAGTGGCGGAAGACGGACGGATAATAGGCGAAGGCTACCATCAGCGCTGCGGCGAGGGACACGCCGAGGTGAACGCCTTTGCAAGCGTGCGCCCCGAAGACGAGCATCTGCTCGCCGGCTCCACCATCTACGTGAGCCTTGAGCCGTGCGCACACTACGGCAAGACACCTCCCTGCGCCGACCTGATTGTGAGGAAGGGAGTGAGGAAATGTGTGGTGGGCTGCGTGGACCCCTTTGCCAAGGTAAAGGGCAAGGGAATACAGAAGATAACGGATGCAGGCATTGAGGTGTGCGTGGGAGTGCTGGAGGAGGAATGCAAAGAGCTGAACAGGCGTTTTTTCACCTACCACAGCCGTCGCCGCCCCTACATCCTGCTGAAATGGGCGCAGAGCTGCAGCGGATTTATCGACAACAACTTCCGCCCCTACGCCTTCTCCACCGGTTTCACCAAGATGCTGAGCCACAAGCTCAGGGCTGAGGAGGACGCAATACTCGTGGGCAAGACCACCGACGACCGCGAGCATCCGCAACTTACCGTTCGCAGCTGGAGTGGGCCCGACCCCAAACGCATCGTGCTCCGCAGCACTACTCCCCTGCCCCAGCTCATGGAGCAGCTCTACGGCGAAGGGGTGCAGAGCCTCATCGTGGAAGGCGGCGCAAAGGTGCTCACGGCATTCATCGACGCCAAGCTGTACGACGAGATACGCATTGAGACAGCGCCTGCCGACATCACCTGCGGCACGAAGGCCCCCCAGCTGCCTGCCGGCATTCCACTGAGGCGGAAAGACACTTACGGTCAAAACACAATACTCGTTTTTAGGTATTGACACGCCGCTAAAAATCATAAGCCGCACAGGGAAATCATTATTTTTGAGTATTGCAGATGTTGAGGAATATCTGTACCTTTGCATCCCGATATTTATACTCAAAAAGTAATCAGAATGAGCACAACAAAGAACAAGCACGGGAAATGGCGGAAACACCATAAATGGGCGGGACTCATAGTGAGTTTCTTCCTTATTATGTTTTGCATCTCGGGCATCATCCTCAACCACCGCGGCGCCGTGGCGGACATAGACATATCGCGCAGCCTGCTGCCGCAAAGATATGAATACTCCAACTGGAACGGAGGGCTGCTGAGAGGCACCATAGCCCACAACGGAAACATTCTTGCATACGGTGCCAACGGTATATGGATGACCGACTCTGCCGCAACAGGCTTCACCGACTTCAACAGCGGACTGCCCGACGGTGCCGACCACCGTCAGATAAGGCAGATGGCAACGGGAGCACGCGGCGAGCTGTTTGCACTGTCACCATTCGGGCTATACCACTACGGTGCACACGGCAGATGGCACGGGATAACGATTCCTACAAACGGCGATGAGCGGCTGTCAGACCTCACCATGCACGGCGACACAATGCTGGTGACAAGCCGCAGCCATGTGTACATGTCGCTGCCGCCATACAAGGACTTCAAGCGCATAACCATCAAGACTCCCAAAGGATATGACGGAAAGATTTCCGCCTTCCGCACTGTGTGGCTGCTGCACAGCGGCGAGCTGTTCGGCACAGTGGGCAAGCTCGTTGTCGATACCGTAGCCATCATTCTAATCCTGCTCTGCGTCACGGGCATCATCTACTGGATTATGCCTATATATATAAAAAGGTGTAAGAAACAGTTAGGCAGACAGGGGAAAAAGGTGCTGAAATGGAGCTTTCTGCTTCACGACAAGGCTGGAATGTACACCATTGTGCTCACCGTGCTCGTGGCGCTCACAGGATGGTGTCTGCGACCGCCGATGCTCATTCCTTTGGCAACCAACCGCATCCCCACAATACCCGGAACAGCCACCGACGGCTCCCAAAACGCCTGGAACGACAAGCTGCGCATGCTCAGATACGACGATGCGTGCGGCGACTGGCTGCTGTCCACTTCCGAGGGATTCTACTCGCTGGCTTCGCTCGACGCCACACCCGAGAAAATCACCAATGCTCCCACCGTGAGCGTCATGGGACTGAACGTCTGGCAGCATAACGCCGACAATGAATGGCTCTGCGGCTCGTTCAGCGGAATGTATGTGTGGAACCGTCAGCGCAACACCTGCACCGACTTCTTCACCCATAAGCCTGCTGCCCCGAAGTCGGGCTCGCCCTTCGGCAACAGAGCCATCTCGGGCTACAGCAACCATTTTGCATGCGGAGCCTTTGCCGTGGACTACAACGACGGCACCACAGCCATCAGCCAGCCGGCACGTTTTGCCAACCTTCCCATGTCGCTGTGGAACGTGGCGCTTGAGGTGCACAGCGGACGCATCTACATGGGTGCCATAGCCACCTATATTTTTATCTTCCTCGCAGGCTTCATCTGCCTGTGGTGTCTCTGGAGCGGCTGGAAAGTGCGCAGGAATACCTAAAAATGATTAAGAGTTGGTATTCCTCGCCATTATCCCCCACGAAAAAATCATAAAATTTGAGTATTGCAGATATTACTGAATCTTTATACCTTTGCACCCGGAAAATTACAAAGGTAAAAAGAACATCAGTAATATGAAAAGAAAAGTAACTCTCAGAAAAAAACAAGTGCTTGCCATCGCCGTGGCGGTAATAGCCGTCATCGGCGGCATTGCAGTCTGGCAGGCATGGGGAGCAACCACAAGGATTGCCTTCCTCAACTTTCAGGTGACGGAGCTTGGACAAATCTCGAAAGCCAACGACAACGGCATGATTGAGCTTTGCGAGATAAGTGCCGATGACATTGCCAACCTCGACGACTACGACATGGTGATGGTGACGGCGATGGGTCTGAAGCTCACCAGGGAGCAGCGTGCCATGCTGAAGGAGAAGGCGGAAAAGGTTGCCGTCTACACACGCATGGCTACCAATCCCGACAACTACATCTGTTCGGTTGACAGCGTAGATGTTGACTTCATCTCGCAGTATCTCGACAACGGCGGCAGAACAAACTACCGCAGCATGCTTGCCTACATACGCAAGTTTATCGACGGCAAGAAGCTCAACGCTCCCGAGCCTGAGCTGGTGAAGGAACGTCCCGACTGTCTGCTCACCCACTACAATCCCGATGATGCCGACGGCGAGGAGCTTGGCTTCAACTCTGTGGCTGAATACAATGCCTTTCTCTCAAAGCACGGTCTCTACAACGAGGGCAATCCTCAGGTGATGCTCACCGGTTTCATGGGAGCAGCCGACGACATGACCCGCGCACTTGAGAAAAAGGGCATGACCGTGTACAGGGTAAACAAGCCTCAGCTTTTTATTGGCGGCAAGCACGCCGACTCAATCCACGTTGCCGCCGTGGTGAACATGGCTCACGGCAGAATGGGCGACTACATGGTGGAGTTTCTCAAGATGAAGAATGTGCCGCTGTTCTCGCCTGTCAACGTAAACCGCCTTGTTGACGAATGGCTCGACGACAAGCAGGGAATGTCGGGAGGCTTCATGTCGCAGAGCATCGTAACTCCCGAGATTGACGGAGCCATACGCCCGTTTGTGGTGTTCGGTCACCGCACCAACGACGACGGACTGCGCGAGACCTACGGAATACCCGGGCGCATGGACGACTTCGTGGAGACTGTGTCACGCTACATCACTCTGCAGAAGAAGTCAAACGCCCAAAAGCGCATTGTAGTATATTATTTCAAGGGACCTGGTCAGAATTCTCTCACGGCATCGGGCATGGAGGTCATTCCATCGCTCTACAACTTCCTGTGCCAGCTTCGCAGCGAAGGCTACAACGTGAGCGGACTGCCTGCCACGGTGAAAGAGTTTGAAAGCATGATTATGGCACAGGGCGCAGTGTTCGGAACATACGCCGAGGGAGCCTACGCCAACTTCATAAAGACACAACATCCAGCTCTCGTCACCGCCGCCCAGTATTCTGAATGGACGGGCAAGGCGCTCTCTGCACAACAGATAAAGGAGATGAACGAGATTAACGGGGAATTCCCCGGCAAATATATGGCTACAGCCGACGGTCGTCTGGCAGTGGCACGCCTGCAGTTTGGCAACGTGATGCTCCTGCCGCAGGTGATGGCAGGCGCAGGCGACGACTCGTTCAAGATTATCCACGGCACCAACGTGGCTCCGCCCCACACCTACATCGCATCGTATCTCTACGCAAGATATGCGTTCAACGCCGATGCGCTGATACACTTCGGCACCCACGGCTCATTAGAGTACACTCCGCGGAAGCAGGCTGCGCTCGACTCCAACGACTGGCCCGACCGCCTCATCGGCACCCTGCCCCACTACTACGTCTACACCATAGGCAACGTGGGCGAGGCTATGATTGCCAAGCGCAGAACCTACGCTCAGATTCAGAGTTATCTCACTCCGCCGTTCCGCGAGAGCGAGCTGCGCAACACTTACCGTCAGCTCAACGATGCCATCGACTCATATAACAAGGCTCCCAATGCGGCTGCCGCACAGAAGGTGAAACAGCTCACCGACAAAATGGAGATTGCAGCCGAGCTTGGTCTCTCGAAGAAAGCTGCCTACACAGCCGACGACATACAGCGTGTGGAGAGTTTCGCCGAGGAACTTGCCAACGAGAAGATTACAGGACAGCTCTACACCATGGGCGAGGCATACAGTCAAGCTGACATACGCACAAGCGTGTTTGCCATGACCACCGACCCGATAGCATTCGGACTGCTCGGCATCGACAAACTGAAAGGCAGAGCCGACGGCAACGCCGAGAAGCATAAGCAGACCTTCAACCGCCAGTATGTTGAGAAGGCAAAGGCTATAGTGACACGTCTCATGGCTGCCGGAGGCAACATGACCGACGAGGAGATTTGCCGCACAGCCGGCATCACTGCCGCCGAACTCAAGATGGCGCGCGAGGTGGAGGCAATGCAGGCTGCCCCCGACCCTATAATGATGATGATGCAGATGGCAGAGAAGATGGGAGCCAAGAGCGGCAAGCCCCAGATGCAGGAATCGCAGAAGAAGCTCACCGTAAGCGAACTGCGCAAGATGCGCCTGCCTCGCCACGGCAAGATTCCACAGCTGAGCAAGGCTGTGTTCGACAAGATGGAGCAGAGCGGCCGTTTCCCCGAGAAGATGATGACAGCCATCCGCAACGAGCAGAAATGGTATAAGGAATCACTTAAAAAGGGAGCTAAGAAACCCGCAGCCAAGAAAGCCAGCGCACCGCGCTTCAGCCGCAGTGAGATAAGGCTGGCACAGGCAATCACTGCCGTGGAGCACGCCTTGAAAAACGTAAAAGCCTACTCGGATGCGCTCGCCGAAAGTCCACGCATGGAGATGGCATCAATGATAAACGCCCTCAACGGAGGCTACACCGCCCCTACACCCGGCGGCGACCCGATAGTGAATCCCAATGCTCTGCCAACTGGCAGAAACCTCTACTCGATAAACGTGGAGAACACTCCAACCGAGGACGCATGGGACAAGGCTAAGGAATTATGCGACAACACAATAAAGATGTATCGCGAGCGCCACAACGGAGAATATCCCCGTAAGGTGAGCTACACTCTCTGGAGCAGCGAGTTCATCGAGACTGGCGGCGCCACCATCGCCCAAGTGCTCTATATGCTTGGCGTGGAGCCTGTGAGAGACGCCTTTGGACGTGTCGCCGACATAAGGCTGATTCCGTCGAGCCAGCTTGGCAGACCAAGAATTGACGTGGTGGTGCAGACCAGCGGACAGCTGCGCGACCTTGCAGCCTCACGGCTGTTCCTCGTCAACCGTGCCATAGCGATGGCTGCCAATGCCAGTGATGATAAATATGAGAACCTCGTAAAGGCGGGTGTCACCGAATCGGAGCGCCTGCTCGTGGAAAAAGGAATGTCGCCAAAGGAGGCACGCGAGGTAAGTATGTTCCGTGTGTTCGGAGGAGTGAACGGCAACTACGGCACAGGCATTCAGTCGATGGTGACCGCCGGCGACCGCTGGGACAAGGAAAGCCAGATAGCCGAGGTGTACCTCAACAACATGGGTGCCTACTACGGCGACGACAAAAACTGGGAGAGCGTGCGCAAGGATGCCTTCGAGGCTGCCCTCACCCGCACCGACGTAGTGGTGCAGCCGCGCCAGAGCAACACATGGGGCGCACTGAGCCTCGACCACGTATATGAGTTTATGGGCGGAGTGAACCTTGCCGTGCGCAACGTCACGGGCAAAGACCCTGATGCCTATCTTGCCGACTACCGCAACCACCAGAACATGAGAATGCAGGAGGTGAAGGAGGCTATAGGCGTGGAGAGCCGCACCACCATATTCAACCCCGCATACATCCGTGAGAAGATGAAGGGCGGCGCATCGAGCGCAGGCACATTTGCCGAAATCGTGACCAACACCTACGGCTGGAACGTGATGAAGCCAAAGGCTATCGACCAGCACATGTGGAACGAGATATATAATGTGTACGTGAAGGACAAGCACAATCTCGGCACAAAGGAGTTCTTTGAAAAGCAGAGCCCTGCGGCACTTGAGGAGATGACCGCCGTGATGATGGAGACCATACGCAAGGGGATGTGGAAAGCCACTCCGCAGCAGACCGCCGACATAGCACGCCTGCACGTGGAGATGGTCAACAAGCACAAGCCTTCATGTTCGGGATTCGTGTGCGACAACGCCAAGCTGCGCCAGTTTATTGCCTCTAAGACCGATGCCGCCTCGGCACGCGAATATCAGGTAAACGTTGAGAACATCCGTCAGGAGCAGCTCGCCGACGGCAAGAAGAGCACGGTGATGAAGAAAGAGACGCTCAACGATGACAGCAACAAGACCAAGGCTGTGGTGAGCGGCGTGCTCGTGGCTGCAATAGCAATAGTGGCGGTCATTGCCATCGTGGTGCTGATTCGCCGCAGGCGCAAAAGCTTGGACACCTCCTTCTAACTCCCCTTAACTTCATAAATTGAAACAATAAAAAAAGAAAAATGGAATATATCGTTCTATTGATAATGTGTCTCACCTGCTTCGGGTTTCTCCTGAAACAGACCTTCCACGGAGTACGCGCCATCATGGCAATGGCAGTGGTGATGATGTTCTTCACAGCCATGTCGTGGCGCTACGCCATCGAGCAGTCGCGCGCAATGATTGCGGCGTGGCTTGCCGACGGACAGCTGATGCTGAATATGGCTGTGTTGATGAGCATTGATGTTGCCTTTACGATGTTCTTTTGCATCATGCACGTCAACATAGCCACCAGCGCCCACGTGAGCCGACGCAGCCGCATGGCGTTCACCTTCCTCAAATATTTTCCGGGACTGCTCGTCTTTCCCGTGATGTTTGCCACGTTGGTGACGCTGATATTCATGCTGCCCGGAGTCGACTTCCAGTGGGTGGCATGGATGCTCGGGGCCGCTGTGGCTGTGGTGATACCGGTTGCAGCGTTCGGGCTGCGCAGCCTTCTGCCCGAGTATGAAATAAGGCTCGAACTGCTCTTCCTCGTGCATGTGCTCACAGGACTCATGGGCATCGTGGCAACGGTCAACGGGCGCACGGCAGTGGCAGGTGTCGACAGCACCAACCTCCGCTCACTCGCAGGCGTCATAGCTCTCGTTGCGGCAGGTATGGCTACAGGCTGGCTGCTTTACAACATAAGGAGCAGGAAACTGAGCGAAAAACTGATTAAGAAATAAGTAAAACCACAAAAATAAGAAAAAGAAAAATGAACTACATTTCAGACGTATTGTTTTGGATTTCCACGGGTCTGCTCGTGCCGGTGGTAGTGTTGTTGATATGGTTTTTCATCCGCGCATTGCTGTTGCTTGGCGGATTCTTCGGACAGTATCTCACAATGAGAAAGACGGGCGCTGCCATACGCACGGTGCTCGACACCACAACCCGTGAAAACGTGGACGACATAGCAGCACGCCTGCCAAAGGCAAAGTCGGCAGTGTCCGTGGCATACATCACAAAGATTGTGGAGGCTCGCCATAGCAAGGCTCAGGTGAACCGTCTGCTCGACCAGTATGCGCAGTTTTCCGAGAAAGACATGTCGCTGTCCACCACATTGCTCAAGATGGGACCAATGCTGGGACTGATGGGAACGCTCATACCAATGGGACCTGCGCTCGTGGGACTGTCAACCGGCGACATCGCCTCGATGGCATACAACATGCAGGTGGCGTTTGCCACCACCGTTGTAGGACTGTTTTCAGCAGCCATCGGCTTCGTCACCAAGCAGGCAAAGAGCCGCTGGCACACCGAGGACATGAGCAACCTTGAGTTCGTAGCCGACCTGATAGAGGAATAATCAACAAAACGCAACCGCAGGATTATGAGAAAAAGAAGAAACAACCGCCTGGCGCATGCCGACGACGATGACGCAATGAGCGTGGTGAGCAACCTCTTCGACGTGGCAATGGTGTTTGCCGTAGCTCTCATGGTGGCTCTCGTCACACGATTCAACATGACGGAAATGTTCAGCAAGGACGACTTCACCATGGTGAAAAATCCAGGCAAGGACAACATGGAGATTATATCGAAGGAGGGCAACAAGATAAACCGCTACACTCCCTCGGAAGACCAAAGCCAGCGCGACGGCAAGAAAGGCAAGAAAGTGGGCATAGCCTATCAGCTGGACAACGGCGAGATAATATATGTGCCGGAATAGTGTTCAGCGAATGGCTATTAGCCCAATATGCCCTATTAGCCCAATAAGCCCAATAAAAAAAATTATTAATTAACAATACCAAAAAATTTAAAGACAATGAAAGCAATTAAGACAATGTTTGCCATGATGATGGCAGTGATGAGTTTGACAATGACAGTAACAGCGTGCAGCGACGACGATGAGCCGCAGGCAGCACCGGGAGCAGCCAAGAGCATCGAGGGTGTCTACACATCCGACATGACTTGCACAGTAATGGGACAGGAGAGCACCTTCGAGAACATCACTTTTACGCTGAAAGCCACCAGTGACGATGCTCTTGACATCAACATCTCGGCATACGGCAATCCGCCGATGGCTGTGCCTGCAATGGACATCAAAGGTGTGAAGGTCAGCGGCACCGACGGCTCTTACACTATAGCCCCGACCCAGTTCAGCGGTACCACCGACGCCGGCAAGGCTTACTCTGGCACTCTGCAGGGCACCTTCGCCAACAACACTTTAACCATCAGCTTCCAGTTGCAGTATGGTGCCATGCCAATGCCGATGATCAACACGTTTAAGGCAACAAAAAAATAACTCTGCATGGTAAAACACCTTTTAGCACTTGTCATAACACTGTGTCTGGCGCAGCTGCAGCTAAATGCTGCCCCAGCCACAAAAACAGTTACGGGAAGGGTGCTCGATGATTCGGGCGCCCCACTCCCCGGAGCTGTGATAAAGGCAGTGGGCAAGAACTCTGCCACTGCCGTATGCGATGCCAACGGAACGTTTAAGATTACGATTCCAACAACACCGGCGGTCAACCTGCAGGTGTCGTACATAGGCTTCCGCACCGAGACGGTGATTCTGAAGGCTGGTGCCACAGAGCACACCATAAGACTCACCCCCGATGCCGCAGCGTTGGAGCAGGTGGTGGTTACGGGCACACGAACACCCAAGGCTCTGAAAGATGCGCCGGTTGTGACCCGTCTGATTACAGCCGACGACATCAAGAAAGCCGATGCCACCAACATACAGGACCTGCTCACCGAGGAACTGCCCGGACTGGAGTTCAGCTATGCCATGAGTCAGGAGACTTCGCTCAACATGAACGGATTCGGCGGCAATGCCGTGCTGTTTCTCGTCGACGGCGAGCGTATGGCAGGCGAGACGATGGATAATGTTGACTACAACCGTCTGAATCTCGACAACGTTGGGCGCATAGAAGTGGTGAAGGGTGCGGCATCAGCACTCTACGGAGCCAATGCCGTGGCTGGAGTAGTGAACATTATATCGCGTGAGAGCAGCGAGCCATGGACGGCAAACGTCAACACCCGCTACCGCAGTGCAGGTAAGGAATGGCGTCACGGCGGTTCGGTGAGCTTCAACAGCGGCAAATGGAATTCGCAGACCAGCGTGCAGTACACATCGGTTGAGACAATCAACCTCACCGATGCCTTCGACACCGAGTCGGACATACACAACGTATGGGGCGGCAACACCCTCAACGCCAAGGAGAGACTGGTGTTCAAAGCCACCGACAAACTAAAGTTCATAGCCCGCGGAGGATACTTTGCCCGCGAAAGCGACCGTGCGAACTACACCGACCATTACAACGGTTACAGCGGCGGTCTGAAGGGGATGCTTGATTTCGGGAAAGGTCAGAATCTTGAGCTTTCCTACGCCTACGACCAATACGACAAGGCGCGCTATGTTGCCGGCCAGCGCACTCACGACCACGACTACAGCAACCGCCAACACGTGGCTCATGCGCTCTACAACCTGCCGTTAGGTGCCAACACTCTCACCGTGGGTGCCGACTACATGCACGACTACCTCACCACCTATCAGTTCACCGACAACGGCGCTAAGAGCCAGTACTCTGTCGACGCCTTTGCGCAGTTTGACTACAATCCCGCAAAACGACTCAACGTAATGGCAAGCCTGCGCCACGACTATTTCTCCAACTCCAGCGCAAGCGCCACCACGGCACGTCTGGCGGCAATGCTGAAATGGACGGGATTCTCGGTAAGGGCGACATACGCCGGAGGCTTCCGTGCCCCCACCCTGAAGGAGATGTACATGAACTTCGACATGGCTGGCATACAGATGATTTACGGCAATCCCGATCTGAAGCCCGAGAAGAGCCACAACTGGAACGTTGCGCTGGAACACTACGGCAAGACCGAGGGTACACTTGGCGGCAGCTACAGCATGACACTTACTGGCTATATGAATAAGTACAACCGCCGTATCACCACCACCGACTTTGCCGGCGACGACACCCGTGAGGAGGGTGCCATATACTGCAATGAGGACGGAGTGACCGTGTCGGGCATCGACTTCAACGTGCAGTACCGTTCTGACATGGGACTCGGGCTGAAGGCAAGCTACAACTATCTGCACACAAGCGGCAACACCGTGGAGTCGCAGTTCTCACAGCCACGTCCGCACACTGCCACATGGCGCATTGACTACGGCAAACAGCTTTGCAGTGCCTACGGATTCAACGCCGCCATATCAGGACGGTTCCTGTCAGCACCCCAAACAAAGCTCGACACCGACGGTGCCTACTCGCTGTGGAAATTCACATTGCAGCAGGACATAGCACAAGGAATAAGGCTCAACCTCATAGTTGACAACCTGCTCAACTATCGTCCCAAGGTATATCACTGGAACTCTGCCCCAACCACAGGAACATCGTGGTCGCTCGGAGTATCGCTCGACCTTGACAAACTGATTTGAAAATGAAGAATGAAGAGTGAAGAATGAAGAATCTTGCTGCGCAATATAAATTCAGCTTTCATTTTTCACTCTTCCATACCCTTCATTTTCCATTCGCACACATCGGCGCAGCCCATTCTTCACTCTTCATTCTTCATTTACATAATTTTCGCATAAATATTTATATTATTTAGCAAAATTCTTCATTATTCATTATTCATTCTTCATTTTTTTCCGTACCTTTGCACACAAAACTTATCATTTATGGCAGAAAAGTTACAGAGACTGATGGCACCGATGCTTAGTCTGCGCTGGTGGCAAAGCTGGATTGGGATATTTGCCGGCTGCACGATAATGGCGGCAGGCTATGTGTTTTTTATCAACCCCTACAACATTGTCCCCGGTGGAGTCTACGGCGCAAGCATCGTAATGCACAACATATTCCCAGGTGTGCAGGTGGGTACGTTTGGATATATGTTTGATATACCGCTGCTCGTGCTTTCCGTACTGCTGCTCGGCTCCAAGCTCGGCTCACGCACCATCGTGGCAGCACTCACCACCCCTGCTATAATGAACCTCATGTCGGCACTCGCCTACCCCACCAAGGAGGCTCTCCAGACACTCGACCCGTCGCAGCTGCTCGGCGGCAGCATGGACATGACCCAGCATCTTATGCTCACCTGCATCATCGGTGCAGTGATTATCGGCATTGGCGGCGGTATGGTTGTAAGATGTCAGGCAACCACGGGCGGCAGCGACATCGTGGCAATGATTCTGCAAAAATACTTCGGCATACGCTTCAGTAATGCCATCCTCATGGTCGACGGACTTGTAGTGTCGTTCGGACTCGTGGTTATCGGCTTCGGACTTGGCACTGCCGGCGACACTACACAGCCCTCATGGCACCTGTCGTTCTACTCGCTCATCTCCATCTACATCATCAGCCGCGTCATCGCCTACGTCATCAACGGTGCAAAGGACGACAAACTGATATTCGTAATCAGCGACAAGAACATGACGTTGCTCCACGACTTCATCCTGAACGATATGGACCGCACCGCAACCATCATCAAGAGCAGCGGACTCTACACCAAAGCCGACAAAGAGATGCTCTTTTTAGTCGTAAAACAAAAAGAGGCGGCTGGCGTAAAACAAGTTGTGAAAGAGGCAGACCCGCAGGCGTTTGTGGTCATCACCGATGCCTACGACACTTACGGCGATGGTTGGAAACCGTTACCGTCAAAAGACGAGATACATCCAGAGTAAGGATGTATCTCGTCTTTTTAATTTTCGCTAAGCATGAGCAGAGAAAAATATTCACAATGCCATGGGAGAACAAATACATGCTATTTTCCCAAATTCATTTTAATAGTCTTACCAGGGAATATGGTCAGGTTAG
>JAUNSB010000170.1:0-2704 GCA_030539375.1 Prevotella sp. | reverse complement strand
AGAATTATTATGGCAGCAATGCTGCTGGGCACAGCACTGACAGCCAGTGCCCAACGAAAAGTGGGAAGTTTTACAATTCAGCCCAAGGTGGGAATGACAGTGAGCAGCATGACAAACAATCCGCAGATGGGGGTGCAGGTTCTCACATATAAAGAAGGTTCTGCCATGGGAGGAGACTTTACATTTACAACAGGAGAGGAGGATGTTAGACTGGAGGGCGTAAGTTTTGCAGGCATAAAGGAGAAGATTGGACTTGTTGCCGGCGCTGAAGCTGAATATCAGGTGTCACGCAGGCTTGGGCTCTCAGCCGGAGTGCTGTACTCCATGCAGGGTGCGCGCTACAACGACTTTCATGGCAGCAACATTGCAGTGACCGATGCAAAAATAAGGCTGGAATACATTAATATTCCGATAATGGCGAATTTTTATGTTGTGAAAGGTCTTGCGCTGAAAGCAGGTCTGCAGCCGGCATTTTGTGTAAAGAATGAGGTTAAGGGTGACGTTAGGGTGCGTGTTGACGAAGGATGGAATTTATACGCTGCACAGGCAGTAATGCCCGATTTCAAGACATTCGACTTGTCCGTACCCGTAGGCGTATCGTATGAATATAACAATTTTGTGATTGGAGCGATGTACAACATCGGATTAACCAATGTGTTCAGCGGCAACTGGGACGGAGAGGAAAAACCTTCAGCCCGCAACAGCGTGTGGCAAATCACTATCGGATACAATATTGAATTGTAGAACACCGTTCATACATGCTGAAAAAATATTGTTTGTTGTGTCTTCTGTCGGTACTCTGCCTGTCGACAACCTGCGATGAGGACACGTTTAACGAGATGACAGGTGTTACGGTGACGGTGATTGACAACTCGGGAGAGACGTTCAGAGAGGTTGATGACGGGCAATGCCCCAAGGAGGCAATGATATTGCAGATAGCTCCTGAATGGAATGCCACGGGATATAACTCGGACAAGCTGACCTCTCCCATTGTGGCATTGCGTATTTTCACGCTGAATGACTTTGACGACAGTCATCCGGCAGGAAGTGACGTCTCGGAATATTTCAGAACTTATCCAAGGGAACTGTGCCCCAATGCGGAGAATACTGTATACGACACATTGGAGGACGGCACACCGATAGACAGTTGGCAAGAAGGACGGAGCTGTTTTAAAGCCTTGCTGAAAGCACCCGCCCCGGGCGACTATGCGTTCAGGGTGGATATGGAGCTGAAAGGCGGTGAGACATTTATACGCGTAACACAATCTATGCATCTTTATTAATTATATGATTATGAATAAGCATATAATATATCTCATAGGTCTGCTCCTTACTGTCTGCGCATCAAAAGGCTATGCGCAGACAGAGGATGAGGACAGCTTTAAGCCCATTCACCGCGTGAGCGCATTCTTGGGCATGAGCACGCTCACCAATGCCGATGATAATCTGACAGGGCAGGTAACCGTATATGGAAGGCATAAAACGCTGTTCACGAATATTACATTACGATATGATTACTTCTTCAAGCGGAATTGGGGGGTGTATGTGGAAGGCTTTATGCCTGGCAGCGACGGGCCTAAGCCATCAGAATGGATGCCGCTGATGGAGAATAATGCCAAAGGGTATGACTATACTTATACAGGCGATGCTGATAAGGGTAATTATACCTGCAGCGTCATAACCGTAGGGGCAGACTACCGTCTGCCACTCAGCTCATGGGAGATACTGCCGTCAGCGGGTATGGGATTCAGTCTTTATGACACTAACAACACGATAGATTATTTGCGTAAAGAAAAAGGAACAAACAGGGTGGAGCATGTAGAGACGGTGTTTAAGCACAGCCACGGACGCTATCATGTCCTATGCTTCGTACCGGGTATATCTGTCTTAAAATATGTGGGGAAGAGACTGTCCATAGCCGCCAACGTGTCATACGTTGTCAACCTGCACAGTATGTCGGCCGAACAGAGACGCTCTGACGCATATACCCACGAGGTTCTGGAGAACAGTTCCTTGTCTGTGCATCCAGGACATTTCCTGCGGTTGGGATTAGGCGTAAGCGTGCAGTTAGGGAAGACCTGAAAGTAAATACCCCTGCCTTGTCCGAACGAGACAAGGCAGGGGGCTGCAGTTGGCTCAATCGTAGGAGGATGGCTTGGTGCAGAATTGGGTGGTTGGATAGCTGGTTGTATATTTGATTTAGGTGTTTTAAAAATGTCAAACTGAGCTTTAGATTATATTTCTTGTTATTGAGCTTTTTTAGGACACCACTATATAAAAAGAAATGAAAAAATCAATACAGATATTTGCATGTTTTCTGACTATAACAGTTTTGAGCAGCTGCATCAGTCTGTTGTTTAATCCTTATTGTTTTCCTCTCAAGGAACAGGAGATGTTTGATGGGAAGAAAACAGGACTTTCTGCAAAATTGAATATTAACGGATATTTTGTAGACGAAAATTACATTGATAGCGTTTGGGGTGACCAACGTATGTTAGAACACAATTTACTTTTTTATGAGGATGGGACATTTATCCGTTTTGGATTTAAAAGAGAGGTCTTAGACACCCTTCAGAATATGGCAAACATAAAGCTGTTGCAAAATATTGATACATGGAACAGTTGGGGGGCAGTTCATGGATTTTATTCCACTAGTGTCCACTAAATAAATTTAAGACTTAATTCTCTTACAGTTTGTAACTTC
>JAUNSB010000169.1:0-2725 GCA_030539375.1 Prevotella sp. | reverse complement strand
GACCCTTGCAAGGGGTATTTTCTACTCATTTTTAAGATAATCCACGGGATTGCTCATGGCAATTCTGCGGCAGTTGAGTATCACCACAGCCACGAGCACCGCAACGATGGCGGCAATGCACGCCACGGACAGCCACGGGGCAAGCGACACCTGCTCACTGAACTGCGTCAGCCACTTGCGTCCGACAATCGTGGCGGCAATGCCTCCCACGATGAGCGACGGCACCGAAATCATCAGCATGTCCTTGATGAACAGCATCACGATTTCGTTTACACGGGCGCCGTTGACCTTGCGGATAGCTATCTCCTTGCGCCGGCGGTTAACCTCGTCGGCGGTATATCCTATGAGTCCGATGAAGGCGATGACGATGGTGACGATGCCGGCTATCATCACCGAGTCGCGGAAGTTGCGCTGGGTGTCGTACATTCCAGCCAGCTCAGTCTTGAGGCTGTAGACTTTGATGTCGCGCGTCGGGTACAGCCTGTCGATAACCTTCTGCACCTCAGCCATGGTCTCTGCCGAAGCCTCGCTAACCCTTATATACATGTTGCTCATTATGTACGGGGTGTAGAAGATGGCGGCGCCGCGCGGGTCTTCCTCGCAGATGTTGCCGAGGCGGATATGCCTGAACACTCCGCAGATGGTAAACATGCCGTTGGTCTCACTGTGGCCCGTAATCATTACGCTGCGCCCAATGACATCGTCGTCCCAGTCGAAGTGCTTCTTCATCTCACTTACAAACACGTCGTCCACCATCACCTGATTGTCGGTGCTGTCGGTGCGCTCAAAAAACGTTGTTCCCTGTATCACGGGTATGTCGAGCACGCTGAAGAAGTTGGCGTTGCATTCATACATGTCGGCAATGTTGAACTGCTTGTCCTCCTTGCCCTCTTCCCACACGTTGTCGCCACTCACCCAGTTCAGCAGGTTCTGATAGGCTGCTGTCACATCCTTCACGCAGCTGAGCTTCTTCAGCTCGGTCACCGCCTTTGTGCGCTCTTCATAGGGAATGCCCGACAGGCTGACGTGCAGCAGGTTGTTGCAGTCGTAGCCGGGATTGTCGTTGACCATGAGGCTGTACTGGCGGCCTGTGAGAATGAGCAGGCAGAACAGAAAGCCGGCGGCAACAAACTGCACGGCAAGCAGGGACCGCTTCCACACACGGCGGCTCTCGTTGTATTTGCGGAACACCGTTGACACGGGTATCCGGGCATAAATCCAGCCCGGCAGCACGCCTGTGATGAGCAGTATGAAAAGGCATACTGCCGCCAGCAGCCATATCACTCTCTGATTGAGCAACAGCTCTGTGACAGACGTTCCGAGAAGTGTCTCCACCTCGCCCTGAAAGGCATAGAGCAGCACACCGGCAACGCCAAGCGACAGGAACAGATGCACCGTGCCCTCTCTGAGCACCATGCCGATGATGCCGCGGGGCGAGGTGCCGTAGCACTTGCGGATAGCCATCTCCTTGCTGCGCCCCACCATCTGCCCGAACACGATGAGCAGGTAGTTGAGCGCTGCGCAGAGCAGCAGCATTGCGGCAAGAAGTGTCTGTATCCATATCATGGTTTTCGCCGACTGGTCGCTAAGGTGCTCGTCCTTCAGCGGCTTAACCATTATCTTGTAATTGCACATGTCGAGGGATTCCTTGTCCACATGCTCGCGCACCATCTTGTCGAGATATTTGGTGGTCATCTTGGCATCTGCGCCCTTTGCCAGTCGCACGAATGTGCTGTAGCGGTCATTGCCAATCCAGTTTTGCGTACCGTCGTGCATATACTTGCCGATGGTCTTGAGCGACAGGAATATTGCCGACGGAACAGTGCTGTTGAGCGGAAAGTCCTCGTACACGCCGCCGACTACGCAGAAGGCATCCTCTGACACTTCCGGCATGCTGAGCTTCATGCCTGTCACATTGCCGCCAATCTTCTCAGCCAGCGAGCGCGGTATCATGCACTGGTCGGTGACGGCGAGCACCTGCTTGTAGTCGCCGGCGATGATTTCGCGCGGCAGCACGTCGAACAGGCAACTGTCTGCCAGACAAATGGCATCTACCGAGTACTTGCGCTTGTCGTCGGTCTCCACAGTCGTTTCTCCTTCGAGATAGGTATATCGCGTGGCAGCCTCCACCTGCGGAGTGTATTCCTTTACGCCCGGACCTATGGCTCCCGCCGTGTTCTGATATTCATCATATTCCCCGTTCATCACAAAGCTCTCTTTCACCTTGTAAATCCTGTCGGCATCGGGGTAGAAGCAGTCGTAGGTCTGCTCGAAATACACCTTGGCTATAAGCAGCAGTCCCATGGCGAGACCCAGCCCGAGGCATATAATCTTTATGACTGTCTTTTTCATAATTCTTTTTTTATTAGGAAGAGTAGGAGTGGTAAGAGTTGTAGGAAGAGTAGGAGCCGTTTGTTTTGAACGTAGCATCTCCCAACCAATTCTTAATTCTATAATTCCACATCTTGCGGAGCAAGACTAATTCCAAATTCGTAACTCATAATTCGTAATTCTATTCGCTCTTCAGCGCTTCCACGGGATTCTCCATTGCCGACTTTACGCAGCGCAGTGTCACGAGCGCCACCGTTATGGCGGCGACGAGCAGCAGCGCCACTGCAAACACCCACCATGACACGGGGATGTGGTTGGCATAGCCTTCGAGCCAGCGGCTGATGACGTAGTAGCACAGCGGCACGGACAGCACGAAACTGATTGCCACGATGAG
>JAUNSB010000098.1:0-16642 GCA_030539375.1 Prevotella sp. | reverse complement strand
GGCAAAGTATCTTAGGATAAAAGGCAAAGTCATTTATAATGCTTATAACAAAAAAGGTGTAAGCCTTATTGACTTACACCTTTTAATTATTTTATACAACAAGAGCCTCTTAATTAGAATGGTAGGTCGTCCTGACTCTCCTCCACTGCCGGAGCGGCAGCCTGAGGCTGTGCTACTGCAGGAGCAACTGGGGGGAACGGACTTGCACCAGCCGGTGGGAATGGAGTTGCACCAGGCATCATACCGTCAGCAGCAGGAACTGCAACATTGCGGTTTACTGCCCAGGCTCGCACATCATTAAACCAACGGCCATTGTACTCATGGCAGTCTATATCGAACGACACAGTCATCTCCTCACCTACCTGTATGTTAAAGCTCTGAATCTTGTCCTGTCCAAACACCCTGAAGCAGCATTTCTTGGGATACTGATCGTGTGTTTCTATTACATAGTCCTGCGACATCCAGCTGTTGCCGGTACGTGCCGACACACCACTTGACGGTGGCAGTACAGCGATAATCTTACCTGTTATTTCCATTTGTTTCTTACTATAAAATGTTGTTATTTTATCAAATCGTTTGCGAAATTACAAAAATAGTTTTAATTATCACCACTTTTCTCGCTTTTTTTTTGCTCCAACGAGTTTTTTTTTGTATTTTTGTAGTCAAATACAATTATTAAGGTAAAAAATAAAACTAAATACTTATGAGATTTACATTATCCAGCACAACGCTCAGCAAGAAGCTGCAAGACCTCTCAAAGGTCATAAACAGCAAAAACTCCATTGCCATACTTGGAGACTTTCTTTTTGTAATCAATGACAACACCCTTCACCTCACCGCCAGTGACGGCGAGAACGTGTTGAAGACAAGCATGGAAATAGCAGAAAGCGACAGTTCGTTCAGCTTTGCCATTCCAGGCAACTACATCCTTGAAGCAGTGAAGGGATTCTCAGAACAACCACTTACTTTCGAGCTAAACCAGGATATGACTCTCGCCACTGTTTCATATCTCAACGGTCACTACTCGCTGCCAGTGGAAAGTGCAGAGGCATGGCCAGAAACTCAGGCACTCAACAACGACAACATCACTGAAATAAGCATACCGAGCGATGTTCTCTCAGAAAACATTGCACGCTCAATCTTCGCTGTAGGTCAGGGAGACCTCCGTCCGCAAATGAACGGTCTTTATTTCGACATCACTCCCGACTATCTTGCCATAGTAGCCACAGACGGACACAAGCTGGTGAGAAACAAGCTTATGACAATAAAGAAGGAGCAACCCGCATCATTCATACTGCCCAAAAAGCCTGCTGCCCTGTTGCGCAACATGCTTGTACAGGACGGAGGCGATGCAACAATTAAGTTTGACGACCGCAACGCACTAATAACATTCAACGGTGGAACATTACAGTGCCGCATGATTGAGGGACGCTATCCAAACTATGCTGCAGTGATACCACAAAACAACGTAAACGTGGCACTCATCGACCGTGCCACTCTACTAAGCGTGCTGAAGCGCATAGTACCTTTTGCAAACAGCAGCAGCAACCTGATACGTTTCCACTTGGAAAATGGCACATTGCAGCTTGATGCCGAGGACAATGATTTCTCAAAGACTGCCACAGAGCGCATCTCATGCGAATACAACGGACAACCAATGAACATTGGCTTCAAAGGTGCAACATTCATCGAGGTGCTCAGCAGCTTCAACTGTCAGGAAGTGCAGCTGCAGCTCGCAGATGCAAGCCGTCCGGGACTGGTTATTCCAACCGAGCAGCCTGAGAATCAGGATGTACTGATGCTGCTCATGCCAATGCTGCTCAACGACTAAAAAAAGAATAAAGAAACGTAAGTTTGACGAAATCAATGAAGAGTGAAGAGTAAAAAATGGAGAGTAAAGAGTGAAGAAAAATGAATCATTAATTAAGAAGGAGTTAAGAATTCTCTTACTCCTTCTTTAAAATTCCTACTTCTCCTACCCCTCTTACTTCTCATACCCCTCCTACTCTTCCTAAACCCTATAAAAAAAATGAAATTAAATTTAAAGAAACCGCTCGTGATCTTTGACCTTGAGACAACTGGTCTCGACATGGTCAACGACCGGGTGATACAGATATCTTATATTAAGGTGATGCCTAACGGCGAGGAGTTGCGCGGCAATCACATGATAAACCCGCTGAAACAAATACCCAAGGAGGTGGAGGAGCTGACACACATCACCAACGACATGGTGAAGGATGCTCCTACATTCAAGCAGATAGCCCAACAGTTGGCACAGCAGTTCGTGGGCAGCGACTTTGCAGGTTTCAACTCAAACCATTTCGACATCCCTATGCTCGCCGAGGAATTTCTGCGTGCCGGCATTGACTTCGACTTCTCGAAGAGCAACCTTATTGACGTGCAGACCATCTTCCACAAAATGGAGCGCCGCAATCTGGCTGCCGCATACAAGTTCTATTGTGGCAGAAAGATGGAGGACGACTTCCAGGCTCACCGTGCCGATGAGGACACCGAGGCTACCTACCGCGTTCTGATGGGACAACTCGACATGTACACTGCCGAGCGTCAGGAAGAAGCCGACCGTGTTCTGCAGAACGATGCCAATTTTTTGGGAGAGTTCTCAAAGCAGAACAACAATGTAGACTTTGCAGGACGTATAATAATGGAGGACGGAATAGAGAAATTCAACTTCGGCAAATACAAAGGACGTCCTGTGAGCGACATACTGCGTCAGGATCCAGGCTACTTCAACTGGATTATGTGTGGCGATTTCACCAACAACACCAAACAGGTATTGACCAGAATCCGACTAAGAGAATATCAAAGAAAATAGGAAAATGTTGAAAGGCAAGAAGATTGTACTCGGCATCACCGGCAGCATTGCTGCCTATAAGGCGTGCTACATCATACGTGAGCTGGTCAGACGTGGCGCCGAGGTGCAGGTGGTAATCACTCCGGCAGGCAAGGAGTTCATCACTCCCATCACTCTGTCGGCACTGACACAAAAGCCCGTGATAAGCGAATTTTTCTCACAGCGCGACGGCACATGGCACAGCCATGTGGCGTTGGGGTTGTGGGCTGACGCTATGCTCATCGCACCATGTACTGCCGCCACAATAGGAAAGATGGCAGGAGGAGTGGCGGACAACATGCTCATAACCACCTACCTGTCGATGAAGGCACCTGTATTCATTGCTCCGGCAATGGACCTCGACATGTATGCCCATCCTTCCACGCAGCACAATCTTGACATCCTACGCTCATACGGCAACCATATCATAGAGCCGCAAAGCGGTTTTCTCGCCAGCGGACTTGAAGGCAAGGGGCGCATGGAGGAGCCAGCAGTGATAGCGGAATGTCTCGACAGCTTCTTCACGGAAAAATCGCTGTCAGGCAAACACATAATGATAACAGCCGGTCCCACTTACGAGAAAATCGACCCTGTGCGCTTCATCGGCAACTACAGCAGCGGCAAGATGGGCTTTGCTATAGCCGAAGCCTGCGCCCAACGTGGAGCAAAGGTGACGCTGATTGCAGGTCCTGTGGCACTCACCACACATCACAATGCCATCAACCGCATCAATGTGGAGAGTGCCGATGAGATGTACAACGCAGCAATAAGCGCATTCCCTCAAACAGATGCGGCAATACTATGCGCTGCTGTTGCCGACTTCCGTCCCGACACTGTGGCACAACAAAAGATAAAGCGCAATGGCGATGACATGACGCTTCACCTTGTACCCAACAAGGACATAGCCAAGGCTATCGGCGAAATGAAGCGGGAAAGTCAGCGGCTCGTGGGCTTTGCTCTTGAGACCGACCATGAGATAAGCAATGCCCAAAGCAAGCTGAAAGCAAAGAATCTCGACTTCATAGTAATGAACTCACTGCGCAATGAGGGTACATGTTTCGGTACCGATGAGAATCAAATCAGCATTATCACAGAAACGGAACAGACTGACTACGAGCGTAAACCTAAAAGCGAAGTGGCAAGCGACATTGCCGACCACTTAGCTGAAATTCTAAAAAAATAATGAGAATAAAGTCTTTAGTATTTGCCGCAGCAATGATTTGCGGTTATGCCACACAGTCACAGGCACAGGAACTGAACGCAAAGGTGACCATCAACTCATCGAAGGTGGGAGTCACCGACAAAAGTGTGTTCGACAATCTGCAAAAGACGTTGGAACAATTTGTCAACGAACGACAGTGGACCGAGCTGCAGTTCCGCCAGAACGAACGCATAACCTGCAACTTCAACATAACCATCGACAAATACGACAAGACTTCAAACCTTTTTGAGTGTACTGCAATGATTCAGGCAAACCGCCCTGTATATAATTCGCAGTACACCTCCACATTATATAATAATAAGGATGCCGACTTCAACTTCTCATTTGCAGAGTTCGACCAGCTGAACTTCAACGAGGAGACAATAGACAACCAGCTCACAGCCCTATTTGCCTATTACGCCTACCTCATCATCGGACTTGACCTTGACAGTTTCGCCCCGATGGGCGGCACTGATATTCTTCAGCGCTGCATGAATCTCACCAACAATGCCCAAAACTTAGAGTTCACTGGCTGGAAGGCATTCGACAGCAGCCGCAACCGTTTCGCCATCATCAACGACTATCTCGATGAGGCGATGAAACCTTTCCGTCAACTGCAATACGACTACTACCGCAAGGGATTCGATGAGATGGCAACCAACGCCGAGCGTGCCCGCGCCAACATCACCACAGCAATACAGGAACTGCTCAAAAAGGCGCATGAAGACAAACCGCTGAGCCTGTTGCCACAGATATGGACCGACTACAAGCGCGATGAGCTGGCAAACATATACAAAGGCAAGGGCAATCAAAAAGAGAAGGAGTCGGTAGCCGAAATTCTCATGGAAATCAATGCCGCACAAAACGAGGCTTGGAACAAAATCAGACAGTAGCAGTATTTAGTCTCACCTTTTTCGTTTTTCCATTAAAAATGGTGAGCTCAGCAGAACCGTTGACATTTATTTCCACAGCCTCATATTTCGGTTCTATCACTATTTGTCCATTCAGAAGAATGACACCCCACTGCCGCGGACTTATCTCCACGGCACAATAATTGCCCACTGGCTCTTTGATGTTCCTGTAGATGGGAGGCACTATCACACGTCCGTCAAGCCTCAGTCCCCATTTGTTGTTTAAGGAGAAAGGTTCTATATTTTGCAGTCTCATCAGCTGTTCCGCCTTTTTCTCCTCCAGCCTGCGGATACCCTTTGTCTTGGCATGCCGTTCCAGACGTTCCACAATTTTATAAAATTCCCGCTCTTCGTCTTTGGAATGCCTGTTCCCTATATAGCGCTTTTCCTTTCCGTCCTCCACATGATAGTACATTCTATCCTTGTCGGTGATTATGATACTGCCGTCATCAAGTTCGGAATCCATATTATACCAGTCCGAATCGTCATTGGCAAGAATACACACCGTGGAAAATCCATAAAGCTTGCTCAGCTTTGCCATTACCCTACCCCATTCAGAGTCAAGGCGCGGAGAGATGGCGAGATAGAACCCTCCGTTCTTGAAGTGACATCTTGTCTTTATAAAGCCGTCCTCATGAGGAATCTTTGTCCTGCAATAGTGTATGCCGTTCACTCTCAGCATCTCTATGTTTCCGAACATCACAGGTGTGGGTAAGTGACTGTATTTCATCCCATTCCTAAGGTCAATATATTCTTTGGGCTTGTTGTTGTCCTTCACTGCAATAATATCATTGCCCACCATCTTTATGCCGGCATAGCGTTTCAGTTTCATTATTACGTTGCCATCCCCGTCTATAATCCCAGTCCGTCTGTCCTCAAAACGCACAGCAACAAGACCATCCTTTATGTCAAACACCTCCAGATATTGCGGTGTTGCAATAATCTTATCGCCAGTTTTCAATCCATAAAGTCCACTGCCTCTGTCACGGAATGTCCGCAGTTTTTCAGCAGTTTCCGCACCCACCGTCTGCAGACAGCCATTACACAGTCGTTCCAACAGACTCTCATGACTAATCACCTCATCCAATTCAACATCCACTGTGGCAATGCTGTTCATATTCACACTCACGGCATAGTTGCACACGGCATTATCCCTTGCCTTGCTTCCCTTACCTGCCATCCGTCCCTCGAACATCGCCTGCCAGTCACGGTCGGCGGCGGGAAGCCCGAACATGCGGTAAAGCCCCACGTTGTCTATCATCACGCACGTCTCCTTGCCCTCCGACTTCCTCAGTCCTCGTCCCACCATCTGCAAATACTTAGCCAACGACAGCGTAGGGCGTGCCAACTGTATGAACTCCACATCAGGACAATCAAAACCTTCCGAAAACAAATCCACGCTCACCATCACTCTAATTTTTCCTCCCCTGAACTCATCCACCGTCTGCCTGCGCACATCTGCAGGTGTCTTGCTGTCTATCGCCACGGCATTCACTCCATGCTCCCTATAATACTCCGCAAAATTGTGCGCATGATCAATGTTTATCGCATACACTATTCCCTTCTTTCCTTCGGCATATCTCACTACACTCTCATACAGCCTCTCAATGCTTGGACGTCTGTTCAATACAGCATTCAGCTCCTTTGCCTGATAGTCACCGTCAGCACCGCGCTTTTCCAAGGAGTTTATTAATCTCTGCTCCTCACTGTCCGCCTTGATGCTGTAGTAATCAAACAGCGACAGCCATCCCTCCTTGATAAACAGCCCTATGGAGTGCGATGTGAGCAACACATCAAACAAATCCGTAAATCCAGCCCTGTTCATCCTGCACGGCGTAGCCGTAAGTCCCAAGAACCTCGCCTCATGCCACGTCTCCCACATCATCCTGTACGTCTTCGCTAACGCATGGTGAGCCTCATCAATCACCACTAACTGCGGCACCTCCTTCACCTTATTTATATTATATGTCAGCCATTGTATTGAGCAAACAGTGATATTTCCGCCATCAATCCCAAGCCTGCGGATAGTCTCCCTTATCTGCTCCACCAGCTCCCTCCTGTGCGCCACAATCAGAATTGTATTGCATACGGATTGACTTCGCAGATTTTGCAATTCTTCATTAGTTCGCAAGCTCATCTGCTCCGCAGTCTTCACTCTTCGCTGACTTCGTCGATTCTCAGTTGCACCTCGGGATAGCTCAAGCACGCTTGGCTCTCCACTCGGTTTACACGAGAATTCTTCATTTACCAGCGAAGCGAGCACCACCGTCTTTCCCGTTCCCGTGGGCATCTGCACCATCACACTCCTGTGACTCCTGAATGCCTCCACGGTCCTGCTGCAAATATCTTTCTGGTAATCTCTCAGCATGATTCAGTTAAGGTCAGTGTAAATATTAAAATGCACTATGCGTAGTGCGTTTTTAGAGAATATAAGTATATTTGCGGCTAAAAAACATAATATCCAATTCAAGTAAAATATTCCACATAAACAATGGATTACCCAACACATACCTTCTCCACATCCTCCTCGGCTCCTTTACCAATCTGTACAGCCATTCCAATGAATGCTCTTGCCACCACAGGGGAGCACGTTTGTGAGTGCCTGCAAAGAAGTCAAATACCGCCCCTATTGTACCGACATGACAATGGATATTCAACTCATTCCAATGCGTATAAGTCCACTTCTCCTGTTTGGGTGCCGTCATACCTATCCACAACAAATCGGGATTAGCCGTATTTATGGCATTAATGATAGCCATATTGTCCTCATTCGTAAACTCCGGCTTATATGGAGGAGAATAAGTCACAACCTCAATGTTCGGATAGTCCACCGCCGCACGCCTCTTTATCAGCTCCAGCACCTTCGTACTGCTGCCCATGAAGAAACATTTGCCGCCTCGTTTGTTGAGCCTTTCCATCTCAAACAGGAACAAGTCCCATCCCGCAATTCGCTCCTTTGGTTGCGACTTAGCCTTCAGCCATTGGCATGCCTTCACGATGCTTGCCCCGTCAGGTATCAGCACGTCGCCCTTACTCAGTGCCTCCGCAAACAGCTCATCCTTAAGTGCCGTATTATACGAATGAGCATTGATTGTATTGATGAGCAGTTTGCCATCGGACAAAGCCGACAGCGCATCCTTACTCTCCAGGATGGAAAGATTTTTCAACCTAATCATAATAAAAATTCAAAAAATATTATTACTTTTGCAGTCAAATAGCAACAATGACTACAAAATGGAAAAACAATTCGATATAAATCTCTTTTACGAAAAATATAATGGGATGTCCACCTCTGAGCGCAAGGCATATATCAGCCGTCTGCGCCAGGCCGGCATCAGCATCCACAAGATAGTGTGTTTTTCATATTCTGAGGCACCGGGCATCAAGCATGCACTCTTCACCTTTGATGGTAACAATGAAAGCATCCCCTATTTCATGCTTGACAGGGAGATGCTTTTGAAAATAGTAAAACTGTTATTTAAAGCCGAAACTGTCTTTACACAACCTTTTCTAATATAAATTCTATCCATCGGTTGAACATTGGACATTTTTTCCTTATATTGTCAAAACCTATTTCCATGGCAAGGCAACTGCCATATATCACCTTGTCATACCCGGGAACAGCTTTTAAAATGCGCTTTGAAGGTGCGGTTTCTGGACCATCATTAATCATTTCAGGATTTTCCGCTTCTTCCGTTGTCACCTTGATCTTGTCAAAGTCCATCTCTGTTTCACAAAATGATTTTTTGAATACGGAGACATCACTAAACAATAACCCCTCAAACTCATGTAGTTGGATATATGGAATAAATCTGTACCTTATATCGTCAGATATGTCTTTTGACATACAGTCGAACAAAAACTTAAGACGTTCGGTCTTGTCTGTAATATTAAGAGCTTCTTCCCAACCAGGGAATTCATATTGACCCTTTATTCCATAATAGTCTATAAAAGTGGATACATACGCACCTTCATTAAGATGATTCTCAATCTGTCTTTTCAAATGATTCCAGGCGACGATACCACCTTTTGAGTGTTTTATCAAAGGAGCGGAAACGACAATCCCTTTGTTCGCAAAGAATGGTCTCAACACGTCGTTGCAAAATTCTCTCTCGGTTTGCCCCTCACATACAATAACCAGTCTGTTCATTGCGGCTGTCCTCCTTTCATGATATTCATTTTCCACAAATCGCCAAGAGAATAATCACCAATCCAAGCCTTCAGCTCGTCTTTTTCAAGGCGGCGTATTTGTGTTCCCTCTTCGTTTTGGTCAACCACCAATACTTCCTCAGGAGCAAAATTACTGATCAGTTCTGCACTTTGAGTTCCCACAATAATCTGTGTACCCTTTCGTGCTGCAATTCGTATCAACCCGGCCAATTTTTCTATTGCAACGGGATGCAGTCCCAGTTCAGGCTCGTCGATTATAATTACATGAGGCAATGAGGGTTGGAGGAACAATACAGCAAGAGAAATAAACCTTATAGTACCGTCCGACAAGTCAGAAGGGCCATAAATCATATTACTGTACATATCTTGCCATTGCAGCCTGATTTTTCCGACTTCTGACGGTTGTAAATAGAAGTCTCTGAAATAAGGTGCTATGCTTTGCACGACTTTCACAATCCTATTATAAGCCATAGGATTTTTTTCCCTCATTTTGTATAATATAGCGGAAATATTCTCTCCATGTTCATACATTACATAGCTGTCGTTCACCACGTCACATTCCGCAGTAAAAGGCGACCTGCGTCCCGTATCATGGAAATGGAACTTTCTTATTTGTGAGAGATAAGCCTTAATATAGTCACCACGCCTGGCACCGTTATAGTTCTTTATTTCAGACTCTTCCTTAAAGTTCGCAATGTCAATGGAATCACTCCAGTCTCCTCTATTGCAAAATCCCAGTCGCTCATGTTCAATAATCAATCGTCCATCCGACTCAATAAGCGAGATGTTATAATAATTTTGCCCATCTCTTATTTCAGCAACAATTCTTTCCGTTTCCTTTCTACCATGGTACAGCAGTTTGTCCACACCTCCAGACATAGTCACATAAGCAGCAAGCCTACGCTCATACACATTGCCAAGCAATTCAAAGAATGACAGGAAATTACTTTTCCCTGCCCCATTGGCACCTATGAGGAGATTCACGTCACCAATATTTAAGGCGATGTCCCTTAAAGACTTGTAGCCTTTTATCTTTACCTTGTCCATCTGTATTATACGCAATATCAGTTGCAAAGATAATCATTATTTACCACATCGCCAAATATTATCGTAAAATCTTTGAAAAATTAACGATACCACCAAAGAAAAAGATAAAAATCATTTCTTTACTTGCAAACAAATACTGATATCATATCTGCAGGCTCTCGCTCTGAATCAAGTATAAATAAAAATACAATCGCCTACAAATTTCCACATGGATAATCTTTCCAATAGTCGAAGTTCTTTCCATATTCACCTCGAAGCCAATCTATAGTTTCTTTTACGTTTTTCTTATAGTCCTTTTCGTATGCGCCAAACAAGGCAATAGTAACATTGCTTGGAGCATAAAAGTCTTCTATCATATTGCGATAACGCATAGAATACAAAGGAAATTTAATGCCAAACAAACGAAGGAAATCTCCGATTAAAGCACCTCCCCAAAAGAAAAACTTAGGTATTCGTCTGATTTTTTTCCCACGAGTCTCTTGTGAAAGTGTATTTAGCCATATATAACTGTCGATAGGCATGTCACCAAGATAATATGTCTTTCTGTCTGAAAGATCATCTGGGGCATTCATTATTGCATCAAGTTGCTTAACTAAATTCTTTACGTATGCGTATGTCCTTATCACAGGTTTGTTGGAAGGATGCACATATATCCCCTTAGCAATGAACTTCCACAATTCATTAGGATAACGCATGTGCCAAGGTCCCCATACATTGCACGGACGGAATATCGTCCACTTACATTTCATTCCAGACTGTCGTATATATTCTTCATCCATTTTCTTGCTGATTCCATACACAGTATGCGGAGCGTAACTATCGTCAGTCTGTCCGAATGGTACAACCTTATCCTTGTAAACATATTGTGTCGATGCAAACAAGGCATGCTTTACATAATCATGTTTCTTGATTTCATCAACAACATTCTTTGTTCCCTCTGTATTCTCAATATAGTCTTCTAGTTTATCACTTAACGTATCCGTACGAGCTGCAAGGTGAATGACGATTGAAGGCTTATATTTGTCAAAGGCTTCAGATAAAACCTTTTTGTCCATAATATTTCCTTTATGCCAATACTTATGTTGATTGGGATTTGTTACATCAGCTTTATCATAATTGATAAACGAATACCCCTTCTCTTCAAAAAGTTCTATCAAATTTGTACCTATAAAACCAGAAGCACCTGTTATTAAAATAAAATCACTATTAGATACCATATCAATTATTTTTTTAATGAAAACAATATTTTTCTTGATATATTATATACCCATCCTGGCATGAAATATATAATCAGATAAGCCAGAGACTTTCTTACGAATCCTCTCTGATAGGCCGCAAAACGTCTGCAATAAGGTTTATATTTTTTCTTATCTGTAGCCGCACTCATTAAGATATAACAGTATAAGACAAAATTATTATATTTCCTGCGCCATGTATCCAATCCGTTTATAAACAAACCTTCTTTTTCCAAATCCCGTGACATGTTTGGCAGTCCAATAAGAGCATATATAGGCCAATCTGTGCCCCATGCCCTTTTTGCAACCTTACGCTGAATGCACAGAGGAAAACATTCATACATTATTCCTTTCCCTTGATTTCCATAATATAGAATACCCATAAATTCAAAGCCATAATGACTGCTGGTATCAAAAAGCAAACCTCTTTCCCAAACTTTACGAGAGAACATCACAGCAGACATAAATGTTGCACCCCAAAAATTGTCATTAATAAACGAAGAAGAGTCTTTATATAATCTCTCAACGCATTCAAATCTATTTTCATATACTGTGAGAGACCTGATAGGACAACCGTCTTCATAACCAACCAAACGATTGAAATAATATAACTCAATATCCCGATTATCCTTTATGCGCTGTAGAAGGAGACCTACAAGGAAAGGAGCTGGTATATCGTCATCTCCCCAAAGAATCACAAATTCTCCATCTGAGAAATCAACAGTTCTTTTGAAATTATCTCCAAGCGACACTCTATTATCGCATTCCTTATATCTTATAAATTCGTATTTTCTTTCAAATTCATGCACTACATCTGAAGTTCTGTCTTCACAAGCATTACTGCAAATAACGAGCTCTACAAAATCTGCATAAGGTTGTAACTGAGTGACAAAGACCTCAATGGTAAATTTGAGATATTCAGCTCTATTAAGAGTAGGTATCGCTATTGATAATATTTTTTTCATAATACTATTCTATTTTATATGATATTGTATCTGCAGGATCGTATAATTTGTCTGTATAAGCAAGCAGAATGAAATCCTTATCGCTATTATTTACAACAACATGAGCCACGCCTTTAGGAATAAACACAGTTTGAGCTTTCTCAAACTGCATGTAAATGTTTCTACGCTCATGTGTCTCCATATCTTCCAATTTCAAGATGGCACGACCCTCAATAATGGTAAACCATTCCACAGCCTCAGGATGATAATGTCCACCTTTTGCCTGACCAGGCCTACCCATTGTGAGATATACTTCTCCTGTATGAGCAGGAATATCCTCCTCTGTTCCTGTTATGGCTTTCAAAAACCATCCTCGTTCGTCTGCTATGAGACGGCGTGGAATGATTCTGACCTTATCTATTTGTGACATAAACTTATCTTAATATGTATCAATTACATCAATAATCCTTATTATTGCCTCAAACCCTGTAGCGGCTTTTAACTTACTGCCGTCTAATGCAAGATATTTCATACCTACATCGGCACGTTGCACACTTCCAAAACATCCTTCGGGTACTTCTTTGCCCATTGCATGGTGTATCTCTGTGACTATATCCTTAACTGTAAGAGTTTCCTTTCCTTCTATATTATAAAGTCCTGAAGGTAACTGCTTTTCATAAGCCATTGCCAACATTCTTGGCACTTCACTCACATGGATATACTGGCGAGTCTGATCACCAGCAGTAAAATGCAGCTTCTCACTATTCCTAATGGAATTGATCACATATGGAATTAGTCGTTTCGGATTTTCACCTGCTCCGTAAATTGTCGGAATGTAGAAGTGCCAATGTATGAACTCATGCTTATAAGATGATACAAAACTGCTCAACATGCGCTTGCTAACAGTATAGTCATTAGGGGCTTTACAGGTTGAAGTAAGTACATCTTCTTCAGAGAAGAGACGTTCTTCACGGGTTTCACCCATTTCAAACACACTTCCAAAGGTCACAAAACATCCTTTATAACATAGTTCCTTCAACTTGTTACATATAGTAACAGGTGCGGTAACATTAAGATTATATATAAGGTTAAAACCTTCCTTCAGATTAGCCTGAATTCCAGCTCCAATCGCATAGATGATAATGTCTGAGTCCACCAGGCCAGAACAATCCAGTTCTGCATCCATAAGGTTGACATTATAAAAGTTATCATACTTATGCGAAGTAGGAGCGTCAAGTCCATACATATCAAGATACCATCTAGCTTCATTGGCATACTTTGCTATTGCAGTGGATAGGAATCCGTTTGTTCCTAATATTGATATTTTCATGCTTCAAGAAATTTATTGATTTCCTCCACGCAGAGGTCATATACATTTTCTGTCTTATATCGCTTATACCAGTCTGATGTCAACACTGCACATTGTTTTGCATTCAGTCGCGGTCTCCATCCTAAACGAGTCTTGGCCTTATTGATGTTCAGCATCAACAGTTTTGCTTCATGCAGGGCATTGGGATCTGACACATCACGCAACTCTCCAAAACCAAAGTTCTCTACTATTGCAGATGCCACATCCCATACGGTCAGCACGCTTTCTGCCTCAGGTCCAAAGTTCCATCCCTCACAATAGCCAGTAGGTTCATTCCACATTTTCTGCGCAAGCAGCATATAGCCGGATAATGGCTCAAGCACATGTTCCCAAGGACGCACAGCCTTTGGAGAACGGATATCAATAACCTTAGTTGTCTCCAAGGCACGTATACAGTCTGGGATTATACGGTCTTTAGCCCAATCACCACCTCCAATTACGTTACCTGCACGTACAGAAGCAAGACTCACCGTATGTTTCTTTCCATAGTCTTCTGAATTAAAGAAAGAACGCCTCCAACTTTGAATTGCAATTTCGCAAGCTCCTTTGGAAGAACTATAAGGGTCATACCCTCCGAATGGGTCTGTCTCCACATATCCTTCCAACTGTTCGTTGTTGTCATAACACTTGTCTGTGGTAATCATTACTCCAACCTTCACGCTTTTCGTGGCACGGATTGCCTCCAAAACATTGATAGTACCCATCACGTTGGTCTCGTAAGTCTCAACAGGTATTTCATAACTTAGTCTAACTAAAGGTTGGGCTGCAAGATGGAAAACTATTTCAGGTTGATACTCAGCAAATATCTCCTTCATTTTCTCGCCGTCACGAATGTCTGCACGGATGTCAGCCTTAATCTTTGAACCTATGTCAGAAAGCATAAAATTATCACGGTCAGAGTAAGGGGCAAGACCTACACCTATCATCTCCGCGCCAAGCTCATGGAGCCAGATGGAAAGCCAAGAACCTTTAAAACCTGTATGTCCTGTTACCAGAACACGTTTCCCTTTGAAAAAATCATCAAATATATCTATCATGATTTCAATTGTATTATATATTTCCAGTTAATTTGCGAGCCTCAATAGACGGGATTGAGCGTTCCCACCGTTTCCATGGAGCCTTGTCCTCTGCCAAGAGCTTTTCGAGCATGTTCTTCTCACGAATGTTATCCATACACTGCCAGAATCCCTCATGAATATATGACATCAGCTCACCACGGTTGGCAAGTTCCACAAGCGCAGTTTTCTCAAACACACAAGAGTCACCGTCTAAAAAGTCGAACACTTCAGGTTGGAGCACCATGTAGCCTGCATTGATTGGTGCACCGTCACTTGCATTCTTTTCTCGGAACGACTTTACGGCAAAATCACCGCTAATGTCAAGTATGCCCTTATCCTGAGCCATTTTGACCGCTGTAAGTGTAGCAAGTTTGCCGTGACTTTTATGAAAGTCAATAAGCTTGTCTATCTCCACATCACATACGCCATCGCCGTATGTCATCAGAAAAGGTTCATCACCCACATATTTCTGTATACGCTTGAGACGACCTCCTGTCATGGTGTTGTAGCCTGTATCTACAACAGTAACTTTCCAAGGCTCCATATTTGTCTGATGAACAGTCATTTCATCCTTACCGTTGCGATAGTCAAAGGTTACGTCAGAGTTATACAGAAAATAATTGCCAAACCATTCCTTGATGTACTCCTGCTTATAGCCTGCACAAATTATAAACTCGGTATGACCATAATAGGCATACTCTTTCATGATATGCCAAAGTATTGGCATGCCGCCAATCTCAATCATTGGCTTTGGCTTAAACTGGCTTTCCTCGCTGATACGTGAGCCAAAGCCGCCGGCTAAAAGTACTACTTTCATTTCTATTGTGTTATTTGTATATTAATTATACTCTACCCCCAACCAAGATATTTAATATTGAAGGGACCATATATTTTAATGCTTTAAATACTATAATTGATATCGTCAGTATCATTAATGGGAAAATCCAATATAAAACAAGCTGATAATATACTGGTAAATGTACAAATTTGAAACATAATTTCTGTAAATATCCCATAATCGGTTCATGAAAGAGATAAATGAAGAATGAATACTCTGCCAATCTCATCATAATGGGAGATTTATATATTTTCTTTATAGAACATAGATAATATAATAAAGGCAAACATAACACCACCCATATTGTCTTTATCTTATCATAGTATTCAAAGTTCCATAGATAAGCAATGGAAGTAAACAGCATGACGACAATAGCAGCTGTAAAAATTTTCATTCTATGGGTATCAAACTTATGAAATAAATCTATTCCCTTATAGGCGATCCAACCTCCTGCAGAAAAATAAAATACAGAAAAAAAACTTATCAAACTGTTATTTACGCCTGCCAGCCCTAACATATACATTACAAGTACGAAGTCCCCCCCCGAATGGGATTTGACCACAAAATTCAACAGAGGTGATAATACTATTAAAATGCATAAATCCTTTAGAAACCATAAGGTAGATGTTATAGGCTCTCCATCGCGTATATCCCAAAATACTCGCAAATAATCAATCGTCGTAAAATTTCGTAATAGCTTTAAGTCTTTTCCTGAGAATAATGATTCTGACCCCAATACACCTTGCAACATGATTAATATAAACAATCCCCATGTGCACCATATAAAGTATGGAATATAAACCGTTTTTATCCTTGATTTAAATTTAATTTTAAAGTTGAAATTACGGAACATAAAGAAACCCGATATGAAGAAAAATACAGGTACGGCGGCCGTAGCCATTATCATACTGAAAAATTCATTGTAAAAATCAGTCACAACAGTTTGTGGTGCTCCATGGCTGCGCAAGTCTGCATGTATTATTAATACCATTAGCATTGCCGCTGTCTTCATTGCGGT
>JAUNSB010000097.1:0-16737 GCA_030539375.1 Prevotella sp. | reverse complement strand
AAAAGGAGAAAAAACGAAAAGGGTGCGCCATAGACTTATGACACACCCTCTTTTTATGAAGTTTAGCAACTATTGTTCCACTAATTTCTTTATCAGTCCTTCGAGGGCATTGAGGTTTCGTGGATCGGCGTTGACATCGAGGAGATTTCCCTGCTGGTCGAAAAGTCTGTAGAAGGGGAAGGAATGCACGCCGAGAAAGTTCTCTATGGCACTCTGCTGACTGGCTGGCAGATTATAATGAGCAACATTGTCGCCCGTAACATTATACTCCTTGATGATATTCTTCCAGCCTGTATCATTAGAACGGTTGGCAAGATAAAGGTAAACCATCGGATAGTCTTTCAAACGCTCATATTCCTCCTGCGAATGTGAGAGTGCCTCCTTACACGGTCCGCACCATGTGCCCCAGATATCGAGCAATACAATCTTGCCCTTATATGGCTCAATGATTTTCCCCAGAATCTGCTCACCCTCAGTCATGTCCTTCAACTCGTCTGATGACTTGAGACTGGCGGTTGACAGCTGGCGGCTGGCTATGGCTACGTACTTGTCGTTGGTGTCGTGGATGACATGTCTGGCGGCATCCAGTTTGATGTTTGCATCAGCAAAGTCGAGCAGAGATTTGGGCAGTGGTTCACGTTTCCAGTCAATCTCTTTATACAATCTCATTGAAAGCCAAATATCCCGCTGATTCTGGTTACATCCCATTGCCTCCATGGCGTTGAGCATATTCTGATAAGTGTATGTCTGAGGAATATGAGTAATACTGTCAAGCACCGCTGCTACTTTTTCATCTTCCATTAACTTGTGCATGCTTTTTACAGCATCATTTGAATTAAACTCTTTCACTATCTTCTCACGATTATCGCGAGGAGCTTCCTGCAACTTCTCCACCAAATCGTCATATTCCTTCACATAATTGTCTATGATGGTCTTATCATCGTTGCTGAGACATATTTTCCCCTCTTTATCAGCCGTGAGAAGTGCATATTCCCATGGATGATGCATACTACTATTTTCCAGTTCACTCTCCATATTGTCTGTATAGTCCCAGAAAAAGGTCGTGTATGAATTCCCGCACATCATGAAAGGCTCTTCCAGCTTCGTCCAATAGTTGTTGGTGACGAAATCCACATATTCTTTGGGAAGTTCGAAATTCGGCGTACGGAAACGTGCCTGCATAAGATTTTTTGCCGTTCCGCCAAGAATGATATTCCTGTAAAGCCTCTTGTATCTCGACGACAACGTTGGATGAGTGTTGCAATAATCATCAAGCGTTTGCAATGCAACATTATTCATACTGTCGCAGATGTGCAGGTATGGCATTGCGCCACCTACTTCATTTACCTTATAATAATAAGGACTGTGTTCATATTGTAATTTGTTGGCAAAATACTCATTCTGCAGGCGGACGTTCTTCCCCATCACAAGCGTCTTATTCTCCGCAAAATCCTTCATCAGGAAATATGTCTCGTTGGGCTCAGCCATAAACATTGTGGCAGTTCTTTCCCAGTCACAATAGAGCATAGTCGTGTTCGCTATAGGCATACGGAGCACAAAATGTCCGAGCGAGTCAAGTCTTGTATTATAAGACACTTCCTCGCCAGTGAATATATCTTCATACGAAACCTCAAACTTATTGCTGATGTTCCTTAAATTCTGGGGCATGTCCTTATACCAGCCGATGATAGTGATGCTGTCGCCCTCCCAGTAACGGTTGTCGGCGATGGCAGAGACGGTGTCCTTTACAGGATAGTCGGGCAGATAGTCTGTCGCAATCATGCTGCACACCATTTTCTCCTTGTCAACCTTTATCGTACGCTTTCCGCCTTTTTCCTTGCCAATCATCAAAGACAGAGCTTTGCCACCGCTCACAGCCTCAATACTGTAAGCCCCCTTGGTTTCCTTCTTCGATGTGATGCTCCACACCTTGCTGTCATACACCACGGCATCCTTGGCTATACCAAGCACCCAGTCACCAGTCTTGTCGTTTCGCCAATACGTGTCCACAAGCCCCTCCTTTGGAGCATTTCTGTCATGTATGTTACTGATGGCAAATCCTTTGGGATAGCTGAATGTGATGCTCTTCGTAGAATAAGGCAACGGCTCGAATATCAGCGCAAAGTCAGCCTCTCCCGATTCGGGAATAATGAATGTCTCATTCAGTTTCAGCACCGTCGATGACTTTACCTTAAAGTCCTTGCCCTCAGCCTGCAGCACCACATTATCGGGAAATTCCATTTCGTTGCCGGCACGCATACTGACATGAAACGACACAACCGTAGCCGTATCATTCATTTCCACTTTTGTAACATTAAGGATTCCCATCACTTTTGAGTAAGCAGAAAGCGGTCTGTCCCAAACTACACTTTTCTGTGCCTCGGCACAGAAAAAAGCAAACAATGCGAATAATGTCGCGATAATAGTTCTCTTCATTTTTTAATATATATGCAATTATAATCTATTCAGCAGGCAGGTAAAAATTATTTTTGACAAAGGTACGAAAAATAGTTGTAATGCAAATAAAACCATGCTAAAAATTAACCTATTTTACTATTTCATTTTCGGCAAGGTAATGTGCCTATCAAATTTTTCACAGAAAATACAAAACAACCATACACCATACACCTTTTAAGAGTAAATAACTGAAATTCAGAAAGTAAACGGGTGTATGCTTCCCCTTTAACCATTCACCAACCATACACACCATACACCGATGCGTAATTGTTGTGATGCTTACCCTAAAGAGTGTATGGTGTGTATGGTTGGTGTATGGTTGAACCCCTACCATACACCGCTTAAAAATATAAATATGAGACTGTTACGTAAAAAAGGTGTATGGGTGTATGGTTATGTGCGATATATTTTTCTAAACGTTGAGAATAGAACCGTAAACGTTGAGAATAAAATTCCAAATGCTACATTTAGAATCGTGAATCGCTGATTGGGAGTAGCGAATCGGCGATTGGGAGTAGCAAATCGGCGATTTAGCCATCCGTTTGCTGAAAGCTATAGCCAAATTTCCGCGGTGACGGTTTGGCGGTTCTGCAAAAGTGCAGGAAAGAGAAGCAACACCATAACCGGCACAGCTTTTTTATAAAAAAAATCGCTTTTATTCTTCTTTTTCAAAAAAAAGTAGTAATTTTGCCAGCATAAATGAGTAACGACACTATGAGACATTATATTATAACATTACTGCTTGCACTGAGCGCCGCATTGGGAACATTCGCCCAAGGCGGTCTGCCCGGCAAATATAATATGATGAACATCAACATGGTGTCGGGAATGCCGAGCAATTTCATCGATGACATCTATCAGGACAGCAACGGTTTCATGTGGTTCTCAACACACGGCGGCGGTCTGGTGCGCTACGACGGCTTCTCCTACCTGAGCTTTGGAGTTAACGGCAAGGGAGTTCAGCTGCGCAGCAACAGCAGCCGCAATGTATATGAGGATAAGTTCAAGCGGCTGTGGGTGGCGTTTGAAGAAGGCTTTCAGGTGATGAGCCTCAACACCCTTCAGCCCGTGTCGCCGAAATGCGCCACAAAAGAACTGGCAGAACAGCTGCTGAAACTGCAGCAAGAGCGCTGCAGCCGTGTGTACTGCGACACTAAAGGCGCAATATGGCTGATAACGGCAGCCAAAATATGCCGCATAGCTTTCGATACAGAAGGAACTATAAACAGCATTCTCGGCATGAGCTACACCTCATCGGCTCCCGACCTCGCCATTCAGGACCTTTACAACAGAGGAACGGTGGTGATGGGATACGGCGGAGTGATTCGCGAAATAAGCGCAAAAGGCAACCGGCTGACAACACGTGACATCTCGGCACAATTTCCTAAGCTGAACGGACAGTTTGTGGGCGCAATGATAAACTACAACGGGAAAATATGGATAGGCACCAACGCCGGGCTGTTCAACAACGGCAGCGGGCGCAATGTATACCACCACACACCTGACAACAGCCAGCTGCAGCACGACAATGTGACCAGCCTGAGCATATCGCCAACGGGAAATCTACTGGTGGGCACACTCTGCGGAGTGGATATAATCAACGACAAGACAGGAAAGATAGAGCACTGGAACTGCTGCAGTGCGGTGAACCCGCTGAGCAGCAACTTCGTAAACACCATATACTCAAAAAACGGACAGATATGGGTAGGAACGGAAACCGGCGGAGTATGCAAGCTCACTCCACGTCAGCTGAAGCTTACAAACTACTACCATGACGCAAACGTTCCCGGAAGCATATCACAAAATGCCGTGAACGCCATATACACCGAGCCCGACGGCACACTTTGGGTGGGTGTGGTGGAAGGCGGACTGAATGTAGTCCCCCCCCACTCCACGCAATTCAAACATTATAACACGGGCAACACCAACTTGAGCCACAACAGCGTGTCGGTGATTGCTCCCGACGGCATGGGGCAGCTGTGGATAGGCACATGGGGAGGCGGAGTGAATATCGTAACCTCAAGAAATCCCGTACAGATAACGAGGCTGAAAGTTGACGCCGCCCACCAGCAGCCACTCACATTCATCGGCGCCATGATTTATGACCATATAAATAAAGGTATGTGGATAGGCGCCAACGAGGGAGTGTTTTTCTACAACATGAAAACCGGACAGCTGGAAAATCCGTTTCCAGACAACGGCAGCATAAGAGGCAACATAGGATGCATCATAACCCGCGACAACCACCTGCTGATGGGGTGTTTAGACGGCATGACCGACATTGAGCTGAAATCGCGCAAAGGCGGCAGGGGACACTTCAAGATGAAGCACTACACCAACAAGCTGGACAATCCGCAAAGCGGCATTCTCGACAAGATTCTATGTCTGTACGAGACAAACGACGGGATAATATGGGCAGGAAGCAACGGTTACGGGCTATACCAATGCAAACGTGCCTCCAACGGCGGGCTGACCGTAATAAAAAACTACACCGAGACAGACGGGCTTGCCAACAACATGGTGAAAGGCATAACTGTGGACAACCGCGAAATGCTGTGGGTTGCCACAAGTTACGGACTGTCGCTGCTCAATCCCGCCACCGGCGCATTCAACAATTTCTACAGCCGTGACGGACTGCTGTGCTCACAGTTCTATTTCAACGCCACAACCCGCGACCGTCAGGGCACAATATATCTCGGCTCTGAGAAAGGACTGACAGCAATAAAAGGCGAGCAACCGGCAACCGCCAGCACGGGAAGCCTGAAATTCACAAGTCTGAGAGTGGACAATCAGGACATTTTTGCCGACGGCAAGTATATCGATGAAGACATATCAATAGCCAAGGAAATAAGGCTGCACGAAAGTGACAGGTCGTTTACAATAGACTTCTCGGCGCTCAACTATGGCAGCGAGACCCAAGGCGCATACAGCTATTGCATGGAAGGATTTGAGGATGAATGGATAAAGCTGCCGCCCGGACATCACAGCGTGAGATACTCAACACTGCCTGCCGGCAATTACAACTTCAAGGTTAAGTATCTTCCGTCAATAGGCTCCACAAAAGAGCAGACCATATCGGTGAAAGTGCATGTCACACCATATTTCTGGAAGAGCTGGTGGTTTATATTGCTTATAGTGGCGGGGCTGACAGCCATGGTACACCATATATATAAAAGAAGGCTGGAACAGATGAGGGAGCGCGAGGTGGAAATACTCTACCGCCCCATAGAGGCTGCACTCAAGAACAGCGACGAGCCGGGCAAGCTGCAGTCGCAGATACAGACAATACTGGAAACACAGCGCCGCTACCAGGAAAGTCAGAAAAAGACCGTGGAGGCGGACAAGAAAGAAATGGCAGAGAACACCAAGCCGTTTATGGACTCGGTGATGGAGGTGATGGAGCAAAACTACCGCGACTCAAAGTTTGGGGTGCAGGAACTTGCCGATGCCCTTGGAGTGAGCCGCACCGTGCTCGGCAAAAACATAAGCTCCAACACCGGACTGCCTCCCATACAGTTCATACGCAACTACCGTCTGGACATTGCCAAGCGTATGATGAACGACAATGCTGCAAACCGCAACATTGCCGAGATAGCCTACCGTGTGGGCTTCAACGACCCGAAATACTTCACACGCTGCTTCACAAAATTCTTCGGAGTGGCACCGTCAGCATACATTGACACGCTAAAATAAAGATTTTCTCTGTGTGCCCACACAAGGGGCACAACAGCGTGGATAAACAGCAAAATAATGCCATTCAAACTGTTTGTCCACCTTAATTTTTCGTTTATCCACCCCTTATAATACCATTTTGTATAATTTTGCCACGAAAACAAAATTAAACCAAAAGTACAAACATACTTAATAAAAGTAAAAACCGGCGTACATCTTTAACTAAACAATTAATATAAATCTAAAAATGAGGAAACAATTATTCTTTATGATGCTGTGTCTGGGCACAGTCGGCGCTGCCACAATCAGCCCCATTCCTGTAAAAGCCTCAGTGCTTCAGGACCAGACCATCACGGTGAAGGGACAAGTTGTTGATGCCCAAGGTGACCCACTTGTCGGAGCAACCGTGAAGACAAAAAATTCCAAGAGCGGTACCGTAACCGACCTTGACGGTAACTTCACACTCAAAGTTCAAGCCAACGCCACACTCGTGGTGAGCTATCTTGGATTCAAGGAACGCGAGATAGCAGTGCGCGGACGAGCCATAATCCCGCAAATACAGCTTTCTTCCGATGACCAGCTGCTCGACCAGGTTGTAGTAGTGGGCTATGGTACCCAGAAGAAAGCCGACCTTACCGGTTCTGTGTCCATAGTGAATGCTGAGGAGATGAAAAAGGTGTCAAACAGCAACATCTCCACCATGCTTGAAGGTAAAGTGCCAGGTGTGCAGATTACCAGCGACGGTCAGCCCGGCGCCGACCCGTCGGTGCGCATCCGCGGTATCGGCTCTTTCGGAAGCACTGCCCCTCTTTATGTCATCGACGGTGTGCCTATGGGTACAACCATCCGCGATTTCTCACCAAACGACATTGAGACAATCCAGGTGCTCAAGGATGCCGCAGCAGGCGCCATCTACGGTTCGCGCGCCGCAAACGGTGTGATTATCATCACCACCAAGAACGGAAAGAAGGACCAGCCTCTGAAGGTGGACTACTCAGGCTACTTCGGTGTAGATAACATCTCAAGCGATGTTTACGACCTAATGAATGCCGACCAGTACAGCAACTACATCGGTCAGGCATGCGCCAACTCAGGCACCACCCTGCCCGGAGGATATAAGCTCAACCCCGAAACTGGCAAATACCAGTTTATGGACGGCACCAACACCGACTGGTTTAAGGAAGTGTTCAAGACAGGAACCCGCCAGAACCACAACGTAAACCTCAGCGGCGGAAGTGCCAACAGTACATATAATATAGGTCTCGATTACTTCAACCAGAAGGGTACCATCGAGGGTGCCGGTCCTAACTACGAGCGTTATACAGCCCGTGTAAACAACACAATGGACACCAAGTTTGTGAAGTTCCGCACAAGTCTCGTATACTCTCACTCAAATCAGGACAACATGGCTCTGTCTAATGCTTCAGAGTATGTGCAGGGACTTTACGGCGACGTTACCAACGTGCTCCGCGGCACGTTGCTCATGCAGCCCACCATCAAGGCATACGATGAGTCGACATGGGTGCTTGACGACAAGGTTGGTGCCGCCGGCAACTACCATTACGACGCTTACGGCTACGGTGTTTACTATGACACAATCCACGGTGACATCTCAGCCTCAAACCCGCTGCTTGTCAACAATATGATGAAGCGCAACACACTTGTTGACCGCTTCGTAGGTACTGCATCTGCAGACGTAGACCTGTTCAACATGGTTGGAATCAAGAGCAAGAACCACTCCCTGCACTACAACCTCAACCTGTCGTACAGCAAGACCCACTGCAAGGACTTCACATGGCTCGGCGCATGGATACAGAGCAACCGTGTATATCTCGACAAGAGCAACGAGCGACTCACAAAGGGCTCACGCGACTATACTGACGCTCTGATTGAGAATACCCTCACATACGACGGCACCATCGGCAAGCATCACATCAACCTCGTGGTTGGTCAGACTTACGAGGAGGAGAGCACCGACGAGCTTACCGGCTGGGGCATTCAGTTCCCTGAACCATACTTCCTCCAGTTGCAGAACGCAGCCAGCACCTACTCTTCTTCCTACGAGTACAAGCATGCGATTGCATCTTACATCGGCCGTCTCAACTACAATTACGACGACAAGTACCTGCTCTCTGCAGTTATCCGCCGTGACGGCAGCTCACGCCTCTCAAAGAACATCCGCTGGGGTACATTCCCATCAATATCAGTAGGTTGGCGCCTCGACCGTGAGAAATTCTTCCCTGTAAGCAAGGATGTTATCAATCTGTTGAAGATTCGCGGCAGCTACGGTGTGCTCGGTAATGAAAACATCGGCGAGTATATGTACCAGACTACAATGAGCCGCAACAACATGACCTACAGTTTCGGAAACAGCCCTGTGACTGGCTCTGCCATATCTACCTTTACCGACAATAACCTTGCATGGGAGAAGAAAAAGACTACCAACGTAGGTATCGACCTCGCCATGTTCCACAACCGTTTGGAGTTCACAGCTGAGTGGTACAAGAATGTATCTGAGGACCTGCTTTATGCCGTTCCAGTACCAGCACAGGCAGGTGTTTCAAACGCTACAGTGACAATGAACGCCGCATCGATGGAGAACAGCGGTTTTGAGTTCTCAGCAACCTACCGTAACAACGACCACCCATTCAAGTATCAGGTAAGTGCCAACCTCAGCACACTGAAGAACAAGGTCACATCTCTTGGTTTCGGCACAGACTCTTACATCACTGGCGCCTACAAGACCGAGGTGGGTCAGGAAATCGGTAAGTTCTACGGATGGGTATATGAGGGAATCGCCCGCACACAGGCTGACCTCGACAATCATGTAAACGATAATGGAGATGTGATTTCACAGTCAGGAGCAAACGTAGGTGACTGTCTCTATAAGGATATCAACAACGATGGCGTTATCGACGCCAACGACCAGACAATCCTTGGCAGCGGTCTGCCAAAGATCAACTTCGGCTTAAGCGCACACTTCGAGTACAAGCACTTCGACATGAGCATCGCAACATACGGCGCGCTCAACTATCACGTGTCAGACGATATCTACAACAGCCTCAACTCATGCTACGGCTGGTGGAACAAGGACGTGGCAATGAGCGATGCCAACCGCTGGTCAGAGGACGGAACAACTTATCTGTCGAACGTTCCGCGCACATACGCTACCAACAACGCCACACTGGCATGGAACGACCTGTTCAGCGACCGCAAGATACAGAACGCTGCATATTGGAAGATAGCCAATGTTGAGCTTGGCTACAACTTCCCCGATAAGTGGTTTGGCGGCATAGTAAACGGAGTACGCCTCTATGTCTCTGCACAAAACCTCTATACCTTCACAGGCTATAAGGGCTACAACGTGGACTACGCCGGCGGAACATTCACTCCGGGCTACAACTTCTGCTCGTTCCCAAGCGCACGCAGCTTCATGGCTGGTCTGCACTTCACATTCTAAAAGTACACATTATTATATATAAGGAAACAAAGATATGAAACTATATAATTTTTCTATAGCCATCCTGCTGGGTGCCTGCGCTCTCACATCGTGCGAAGGCAAACTGGATTTGACCAATCCCAACCAGCAGACTTCAAGCACCTTCGGCAACACTGCCGATGATTTGGAGGAAAGTGTTATCGCAGCATACAACCACATCCGTATGGAAGGCACCTACGCCCGAGTGGGTTACAACATTGATGTCTGCCGCGGCGATGAGGTGTGGAACTCCTCACAGGTATGGTATATGCCATTCGACGACCTCAACGAGCCTATCACCGACGAGATTGGTCAGTGGTCATGGCGCGACTGGTACTACACCATCAACGTATGCAACTTCATCACGTCACGCTGCGGCAACGACAATGCCTCACTGTCACAGAGAATGCAGCGCATCAAGGGACAGGCTCTCTTCATCCGCGGTCTTGCATACTACAACCTCGTGAACTATTATCAAACCCCATCGCTCATCACCGACTATGAGGGTTACTCATCACTCGACGGTCTTTACGGCACAAACAGCTCTTACGATGAGGTGCTCGACCAGGTTGAGGCTGACTTCTCTGAGGCTATGACTCTGCTGCCATCACGCGATGAGGGGGGCGAATGGTCCAAGGGCCGTGCAACCAAAGGAGCAGCTGCCGGATACTATGCCCGCGCACTCATGCAGCGTCACAAGTTCAGCGAGGCTCTTACCGTGCTGAAGGACATCATCAACAAGAAGTACGGCTCATACAAGCTGATGGCTAACTACGGCGACAACTTCCGCGAGGGGCCCGCATACGAGAACAACGACGAGAGTCTGTTCGAGGTACAGTATCTTGACTATGGAAGCCAGGGCGTTGACGATGAGTGGACACCGGTGAACACCTCTCCGAATGCAACCCAGGGACATGCCATAGAGTCAAACTTCTGCCCGGGCAATTATGGCGGTTGGGCTGACCTCTCTGCATCACCATGGCTCTACAACCTGTTCAAGGAAGAGCGTACCACAAGCGGCAAGCTCGACCCACGCCTCTACTGGACCATCGGTACATACGAGACCGACTGGGAAGGCTTCGAGAACGGCAACGTAGGCTACACCGTAGAAATGACTCCCGACGCTCCCGTTGTGACCAACAACAGCAACGGCGGTCTGCCAATCGCCAAATGGACAAACCTGCGTACTAATCTCTACGGTACAGTGGTTACAGGTCTGCACTGCGGTATCAACCTCCGTCTGATGCGCTATTCTGACGTTCTTCTCCGTGCAGCTGAGTGCGAGAACGAGGTGAACGGTCCTACACAGCAGGCTATCGACTGGATTAACGAGGTACGCCGCCGCGCTGAGCTGCCAGACCTTAAGCTCGCCGACTTCAATTCTGCCGACAAGCTGTTTGAGCAGATTGCCAACGTTGAGCGTCCTAAGGAGTTCGGTTGCGAGTATGGCCGCGGCAACGATCTTCTACGCTGGGGATTCTTCTATCAGGCAGACCGACTGCAGCAGCTCAAGGAGCACGGAACATTCCGCAAGGGCATCTACCCTGCAGTTGACCCGAAGGCTCCAGTAAGCTACTCAGAGGTTGACAACGATATGGTTAAGTCGTCTTACGACAGCTATCTGCCAGGTCATGAGTTCCTGCCAATCTATCAGGGTACTCTCAACGCCAACCCTAACCTCAACGGCAACTCTGCCAACGACGGTACTGACAACTCTGCCGACTTCTTCGCACGTGGCTGGAAAGTACGTCCGGTGGTTAACTTGAAGTAAAAGAAAAAACTCCCTTTTACTCCCTCTAACTCCTTAAAAATATAAATTAAAAATAAAAGACAATTATGAAACATATAAATAAAATATCATCCGCAATGTGCACGGCTGCCCTTGGACTGCTCATGCTTACAGGATGTGAGGGCGGAGAACTGTACGGTGTGGACTCGCCCGACTGGATTTCAGAGAAGATTGACTCCATCAATAACTCCAAGAACAACCAGGGTGAGGAAGTTCTCGAAGGCATGGAGGAAGATGTCTACACCGTCGGTGCCACCGACTTCACCTCTGGCTGGTGGGCGCAGTTCTCAAAGTATTACGTAATTCCCGACGGAAAGAAATTCCACCTTCAGTTCAACCTGAATATCAACCCCAATGCAACCAACACATATAAGAACTTCGCAATGATTCTCAGCAACGACGTGGACCGCGGCGGAGAAGGCTATGCCGAGTACGGAGCCATCCGTTTCGACAACCAGCCAAGCGGAAACTCTGAGTGGGGCGACTATATCGACCGCAGCTGCGTGGAGAGCAATCTCACATTCGGCAGCGACACCGATGAGGGTGTTGAGAAGCTTGGCGGCAAGGTTACTCTGACCGTTGACCGTTCTGATGCGTCATCTTTTACGGTGACCATGACCAACGGTACTGTCACAAAAACTTATAAGCAGAAGACTCCTCTTGCCAATCTCAATGCAGACCAGTCGAACACCAACATGCGCATATTCCTCGTGCCCGAAGGCTCTTACCTTAACATCCTCGCAGCAAACGTAGAGCCTATCGGAGGATATACATCTGCCAACGACAAGAACCCAATTTCAATAGTGCTTAATAATGTGCCTGCCAAGGTTGATGCCGGTACAGCGCTTGAGGACGCGATGGCTGGCGTGTCAGCAACAGTTACATTCGAAGAGGGCGTGGTTAAGGAAATTCCCGCAGCCGAGCTCTACTTCTCTGCTATCAACGACATGGACGTGCCAGGCGACAAGCAGCTCATCGCAATCTACAACAAGACCTTCAAGGGCGAAAACTCTTCGGTGCCTGTAGTTGCCACAGCCACATTCAAGGTTGTGCCAGCCGTGGCTTCCATTGAGGTGACAGCAATGCCTGCACAGACAGACTATATTGCCTACACTTCGCCCAAGACTGCAGCGCTCGGATTCCCGCTCAACACCAACGGACTGGAAATCACCGCCACCTACATCAACGGAGACAAGGCTGTGCTTAGCCTCGGCGAGGTGCAGATAGGCGCCATCAAGCCTGAAGTTGGACAGCAGCAGGTGACAATCACCAGCGAAAACGGCAAGGAGACCACCGTAACCGTCAATGTCACCGAGGTGAAGACCGCCGCAGACGTTTGTCCCGACCCGGCAATCGTTGGTGCCGAGGATAACTCCACAGGCTGGTGGGGCGCACACGCCCAGGACATCAACGTGCCTGCCGGCAAGATTTGCGCATGGTACTTCACCAACTATGGAAGCGGTCTTAACAACTGGAACAACTGGGTGGCAATTCTCCGCGGTGCAGCGCTCAACGAGTATGCCGTGGTGCGCGCCGATAACTTCGGCTGGGGCGCAGGCTATGACGGCAACGCCGATCTTCAGCTCTCTGGCGGACAAGCCGACTGGGCAGCATGGAACGCAGCCATCAACGGCGGCAAGGTGGCAGTGTATGTTGAGAACAAGGGCAACGGCTTTGCCGACATCACCGCAGTGATGCAGGGCACCAACGGCACCAACTACCTGCAATACTACAGGAACATCATCGTAAGCTCCGACGACCTCTACGTTTCGTTCACCGTCGACAGCAGCCACATGGTGTTTGAATAACAATCCTCTGTGAAGCCGGTTGGCAAAGCCGGCTTCACATAACTTTTAAAACAGACTTGAATTATGAGCATAAAATATCTTAGCAGGCTGGCTGTCATGATTATGTGCGCCTGCGCCACAGCGTGCGGCGGCAATGACGACAGCGACCCTGAGCCGACACCTACGCCGCCAACGCCCGAGACACCTACGCCCGGCGAAAGCGACCTGAGCAAATACGTGTGCCCAACCTACGCCGACAACTACACGCCGGTGGCAGACTGGAGCCGGCGCAGCAGCTGGAACCTTGCCAACGTGCACGACCCGTCGGTGATGAAGGCTGCCGACGGCTACTATTATATGTACCAGACCGACGCCAGCTACGGCAACGCCCACAACAGCGACGTGAGAAACAGCAACAAGCACGGGCACTTCTTCTGCCGCCGCTCCAAGAACCTCGTTGACTGGGAGTTCTTGGGAGCAACGATGGTGGGACTGCCGTCGTGGGTGAAGACCAAGCTCAACGAGATACGCACACAGATGGGTATAGCCGAGCGTCCCGACAGCTACTTTGCCAACGACCTCGACTTCGGCTACTGGGCGCCGTGCGTGCGCAAGGTCAGCGACAATCTCTACCGCATGTACTACTGCATCACCTGTCCGGGAACCATCAACGGCAACGGAACGTGGAGCGAGCGCGCATTCATCGGCATGATGGAGACGAGCGACCCCTCGAAGGTGAACAGCTGGGAGGACAAGGGCTACGTGATAACCAACGCATCGGACAAGGGGCTCAGCTTCAACGTGAACGCCACCGACTGGAACCGCTGCTACTTCAAGTACAACGCCATAGACCCGTCATTCATCATCACGCCCGAGGGCAAGCACTGGCTCGTCTACGGCTCATGGCACAGCGGCTTTGCCGCCGTTGAGCTCAACGCCACAACCGGCAAGACCCTTGCCGAGCTGCCCAAGCCCTTCGGCACCGACAGCGAAATTGCGGCATACGGCAAACTGATATTCACACGCACGCTCAACAACCGCTGGCAGGGTGCCGAGGCTCCCGAGGTAGTCTACCGCAACGGCTACTACTATCTGTTCGTTGCCTACGACGCACTGGACGTTCCCTACAACACCCGCGTGCTACGCTCGCGCAACGTCGACGGTCCCTACGAGACAATGGACGGCAAGGTGACCGATGCAGCCAAAGGCGCCAACGAAAGCCCCGCCGTGCTCACCCACCCCTACAAATTCAGTCAGGGCAGCGGCTGGGTAGGCATAAGCCACTGCGCCGTGTTCGACGACGGCGCAGGCAACTGGTTCTACGCCTCGCAGCAGCGCCTGCCAGCCAATGTGTCGGGCATCAACGCCAGCAACGCCGTGATGATGGGCGGCGTGAGAAGCATAAAATGGCTTTCCAACGGCTGGCCAGTGGTGATGCCCGAGCGCTACGGCGCAGTGCCGCAGGAGCAGATAAAGGAGAGCGAGCTGGTGGGCGAATGGGAGCACATCGACCTTGCCTACAGCTACGGCAAGCAGAAGACTGCCGCCACCGTGACGCTCACCGCCGACCATAAAGCCGTCGGGGCGTGGAACAACGCCGCGTGGAGCTTCAACGCCACCACAGGAACGCTCACCATAGGCGGAACGGAGCTGATGGTGCAGCGCGAAGTGGACTGGGAGGCAAACCCGCGCAAGGTTACAATCGTCTACTCGGGACTTAGCGGCAACAAGAGTCTCTGGGGAAAGAAGAAACAATAACTTAAAATCCCGCAAGCAATGAATATAAACAGCATAATACTGGGGGCGGCACTCTTTGCCGCTCCCTGCGCAAAGGCTCAGGAGACTACTCTACAAGGCAACAAGGAGCAGCTGACGGTTGACACGCCGTTTGTTCACGATCCCGTGATGGCATGGGAGAACGGGGTGTGCTATCTCTACTGCACCGGGCACGGCATAGGGCAGATGACCTCCACCGACGGCAGCCGCTGGACCATCAACCGCGGCGGAGTGCTCGGCAACAACATTCCAGCATGGACCAGAGACAGCGTGCCGGGATTTGAAAACCATATCTGGGCACCCGACATAATACGCTACCGCAACAAATGGTACCTGGCATACTCGTGCTCTACATTCGGCAAAAACACCTCGGCAATAGGACTGCTCAGCAACACCTCGCTGGCAAACGCCAGCGGATGGAAGGACGAGGGCTGCATCGTGGCATCGAAGGGAAAGCGCAACGACTGGAACGCCATCGACCCTAACTTCATTATCGACGAGAAAGGACGCCCGTGGATGACATGGGGCTCGTTCTGGGACGGAATACAGATGGTACAGCTCGACAAGAGCATGCACGTGAAACGTGGTGCCAAGCCTTTCACCATAGCCCGCCGCCACAGCCCGGGTGACACCAACGTAGAGCCCAACCCAACATCGAAATATGCAGGCACCAATGCCATTGAGGCACCGTTCATCATGCGCCACGGCGACTATTACTATCTGTTTGTGAGCTGGGACTACTGTTGCCGGGGCATAAAGAGCAACTACCGCGTTGCAGTGGGAAGGAGCAAGAATGTGGCAGGTCCGTATCTCGACCGCAACGGCAAGGATATGCTCGCGGGCGGAGGAACAATCATCCTTGAAGGCGACAAAAAGGAATATGAGGCAATGGGGCATTGCGCCGCATACCACCACACAGACCTTCCTGCCGACCTGTTCATCTGCCACGGCTACAGCGTGGCAAAAAACGGTGCGTCAATCCTTGTGAAAAAGCGCATAAACTGGACCTCTGACGGCTGGCTCACGCTGGAACCATGGTAAAAAAAACGCTCCAGGCATGAAGCAGTGCCGGAGACGTGGAATAAAACAAACTGTATAGTTTGTAGTTGTTTCATTAATTAGGAAAAGTGCCGCAGCAGTGATGCTCCGGCACTTTATTTTTTTCATTTGTTCTGTTTTGCTCTTATTTGCTCTGTTTCCTCACAGCCTTTTTCAGCCGCAGCTTCGGAATCTTTATCTCCTGCCCTTCCTTCAATGGCGTTTTTGGCGGAATAGAATTAAAGACCTCTATGTAGCATTCCATACCCTCGCCAAGCATACGCCGGGCAAACCGCTCCATGGTCTCGCCCTTCCTTACCTTTTCCGTGCGCAGCTCGCCCACAATCACATAGGCTCCCGTGCGCACCCTTGAGTCCATAGCCGAATATTTCTCGTGGTTCTCAAGAATAATCTGCGCTTCGGTCTTCACCTCATCCTGTTTCTCCTGCACCACTGGCTTTGCGATGTCCTTGCGTGTCGTGTCGGGCTTTACCGCAGGTTTTGCCACCACAGTCTTCCTTACCGTCACAGCCTTGCGGGGCTTTGCCGGCATCGTCACTTTTGCCGCGGCTTCCTGCTCTGCAGAGTTCTTGCCATACCAATAGCCGCCCCACCCTGCCAGCGCCGCAACCACTGTTATATATATAAGATGTATGAGAACGGGCTTGAAATGCGAGGGTAAACGGCTTTCTTCCGGTTCTTCCTCCACAACAGGAGCAGGTTCCTCTTCGACTACAGGA
>JAUNSB010000096.1:14012-16835 GCA_030539375.1 Prevotella sp. | reverse complement strand
TAATTCTTCATTAAATAATTCTTCATCGGCTTCAGCCGACAATTCGTAACTCGTAATTCAAAATTCGTAATTCCATCATGGATTATACCCGAAACTGTCGAGCTCTTTCTGCGAGCTGCGCCAGTCCTTATCCACTTTCACAAACACCTCAAGGTAAATGCTCTTGCCGAAGAACTTCTCCAGTGCCTTGCGGCTCTCGGTGCTTACTTTTTTCAGCGCATAGCCCTGATGTCCTATGATTATTCCCTTTTGCGACTCACGCTCCACGAATATCACCGCATTGATGTGTATGTGGCGGTCGTCTTCCTTAAAGCGGTCAACCTTCACCTCCACGGCGTAAGGTATCTCCTTGTCGTAATAGAGCAGAATCTTCTCGCGGATTATCTCGCTCACGAAGAATCGTGCCGGCTTGTCGGTCAGCTGTTCTTTGTCGAAGTATGGCGGACTGTCGGGCAGCAGCTCCTTGATACGCTTCAGCAGAATGTCGGTGCCAAACTTATTCTTTGCCGAGATAGGCAGAATCTCTGCGTTGGGCAACAGCGAGTGCCACTTTGTGACTATATCGCCCAGCGTCTTCTGGTCGCTCTCGTCAATCTTGTTTATCAGCAGCAGCACGGGGATGGTCATCTGCTGCACCTTCTCCAGAAACTCCATGTTCTTCTCCGGGTTCTCCACCACATCGGTGACATAGAGCAGCACATCGGCATCAGTGAGTGCCGACTCCGAAAATGCCAACATCGACTCCTGCAGCTTGTAGTTGGGCTTCAGCACACCGGGAGTGTCTGAAAATACAATCTGCATCTCGTCAGTGTTTACTATTCCCATGATGCGGTGGCGCGTGGTCTGCGCCTTGAATGTGGCAATGCTTATGCGCTCTCCCACAAGCCGGTTCATCAGTGTCGACTTGCCCACATTTGGATTACCGACTATGTTTACAAAGCCTGCTTTATGCATACAATCTGTATAATTAATGTGTAATTTTAGTGTGCAAAGTTAAGGATATTTTGCCATAGCACAAAATTTACACTATTATTTTTATGTTTTTTTATGCCAGACAGCATTTTTGACCATCGGCATTATCCTTTCCTTTTTCTTATCAGCTCCATTTCGTGCGCCTTGAGCTTTTTCAGCAGGTCGCTGGCAAACACGAAGTCGGTGAGTTTTTCGTTTTCGCTTCCCATCACGTCGGCGCTAACTCCCTGCCACTCCTTTGAGCCCTGATAGATGAACACGATGTTCTCGCCGATGCCCATCACCGAGTTCATGTCGTGGGTGTTGATGATGGTGGTTATCTTATACTCGTGGGTAATGCTGTGGAGCAGTTCATCGATAACGAGCGATGTCTTTGGATCGAGTCCCGAGTTTGGTTCATCGCAGAACAGGTATTTTGGATTCAGGGCTATGGCACGGGCAATGGCGACACGCTTCTGCATACCTCCCGAAATCTCGCCGGGATATTTAGCCTCGGCTCCCGTAAGGTTCACACGGTCAAGACAATACTGCGCACGCTTCTCGCGGTCGGTGCGGTTCATGTCTGAGAACATATCGAGCGGGAACATCACATTCTCAAGCACAGTCTGTGAGTCGAACAGTGCGGCGCTCTGGAATATCATTCCCATCTCGCGGCGCAGGAGTATCTTCTCCTTCTTGGTCATCTTCACAAAGTCGCGCCCGTCGTAGAGCACGTGTCCGCTTGTAGGCTCAAGCAGTCCCACGAGGTTTTTCACCAGCACGGTTTTTCCCGAACCGCTCTGACCGATTATGAGGTTGGTCTTGCCGTCCTCAAACACTGTACTTATATCTTTCAGGACTTCCTTGTCACCGAACGATTTACAAAGGTGCTGTATCTCTATCATGACAACAACTGGGTTAAGAACACATCAGAACAAAGAATAAGAACGCTGCTGCTCACCACTGCGTCGGTGCTCGCCTTGCCCACATTCACCGAGCCTCCCTCAACGGTATAGCCGAAGTAGGACGCCACGCTGGCAATGATATAGGCAAAGAACACGCTCTTGATGATACTCATCCATACAAACCACGTGTTGAACGAGTGCTGCAGTCCAAGCGTAAGGTCCTCGGGCGACAGCACATGCCCAACGTATGCCGTGGCATAAGCTCCGAGGATGCCCGTTGCCGACGAGAAAATCACGAGAAACGGCATGATGGTTATCATTCCGAATATCTTGGGTAGAATGAGATAGCAGGCTGAGTTCACTCCCATTATGTCGAGAGCGTCAATCTGCTGCGTCACCCTCATTGTGCCAATCTCAGATGCAATGTTTGAGCCCACCTTTCCAGCAAGGATAAGACACATGATGCTCGACGAGAACTCAAGCAGCATTATCTCACGGGTGGTATATCCCGTAACCCACCGCGGCATCCACGGACTCTGGATGTTGAGCTTCATCTGTATGCAAATCACTGCGCCGATGAAGAACGAGATGAGCAGCACTATACCTATGGAGTTGACGCCGAGCTGCGCCATCTCCTTAACGTATTCCTTAAAAAACATACGCATACGCTCCGGACGTGAAAACGCGCGTCCCATCAGCATGAGATAGCGCCCCAGCGTATCCAACCATCTAAATATCATAACCGTAATTTTGTTATTTAATTTGCAAAGTTACGAATAAGCGAGCACACTGCAAAAGAAAGAGAATATTTTTATATTTTTTTTTGCTTTGCCGAGCACTCGGCAGCACAGTTTTCACGGCAGACAATCAGCGATTCAGAACTCTAATTCGGCGATTTAGGATTCCAATTCGGCGATTTTGGCACGCCAATCGCCGATTTACGGCGCGCAATACTGCAAAATAAAAA
>JAUNSB010000096.1:0-13912 GCA_030539375.1 Prevotella sp. | reverse complement strand
AAACATTAAAAATGTTCTCTTTCTTTTGCAGTGTGCTCGCTTATTCGTAACTTTGAATAAGTTACTTTCGCTCGACAATGCAAAAATAAAAAAAACATTAAAAATGTTCTCTTTCTTTTGCAGTGTGCTCGCTTATTCGTAACTTTGCACATTAATTTATACAACAACGCAACAGGATGGGTAAACCCGACTTCACAAAAACACTGACACAGACAGTAAGACAACTGTCGGAACAGAGGACACTGAAAGGATTGTGCCACCACCATCGCGACGGATATCCACTGCCGTCGGGAAAGGTGCTCGAAGAGATTGTAGAACTGGTAAGGGCTATTATCTTCCCTGGATATTTCGGGCATTCGAGCGTCAACACCCGGACCATAGAATATTATATAGGGGTGAACGTGGAAAGGTTGCAAAAACTTCTTACTGACCAGGTGACGGCAGGGCTATGCTTTGCAGGAGAAGACACCGACGGATGTGAGGAAGCCGGCAACAGCGATGACTACGACACAAAGAAACTAACGGAAACAGCACGCAAGGCACAAAGCATAGCCACACAGGTGGTGGCAAAGCTGCCCGAACTGCGCCGGATGCTTGCCACCGACGTGGAGGCAGCCTATCACGGTGACCCTGCCGCCAAGAACTACGGCGAGATAATATCGTGCTACCCCGTGATAAAGGCATTGACCAACTACCGCTTTGCCCACGAACTGTTAGTGGCAGGAGTGCCGCTCATTCCGAGGATGCTCACTGAAATGGCGCACTCGGAGACGGGCATTGACATTCACCCCGGAGCCACCATCGGGCACCACTTCACAATAGACCACGGCACGGGCGTGGTGATTGGCGCCACCTGCATCATAGGCAACAACGTGATGCTGTATCAGGGCGTGACACTGGGCGCAAAGAACTTCACGCTCGACGAAAGCGGACACCCGATAGACCTGCCGCGCCACCCTATTATAGAGGACAACGTGACGATATACTCCAACTCAAGCGTGCTGGGAAGAATCACCATCGGTCACGATACAGTGATAGGAGGCAACGTGTGGGTGACCCACGACGTGGCACCTCACTCACGGCTGCTGCAACACCGCGCCGCCACGGAAAAGAGTTAGTGTTTTAATTAAGAAGATTAAGGAAATTCAGGAATATTAAGAGATTTAGGAAAATTAGAAATCCTACAACTCCTACCCCTCTTACAAAAAAAATAATTACAGCTAAAAAAAGTTATGCAAAACGATTTGAATTGCTTGCAGGAGCAAGAATTTGAAATGATTGCCAAGACGTTCATGGGACTGGAACCTGTACTGGCAAAAGAGTTGACACAACTGGGTGCCAACAACATTCAGATAGGACGACGCATGGTGTCGTTCACAGGCAACAAGGAGATGATGTACCGTGCCAACTTCCAGTTGCACACTGCCATCAGAATCCTCAAGCCAATAGCACACTTTAAGGCAAAGTCTGCCGATGACGTGTACAACGAGATAATGAATATTGACTGGACGAAGTACCTTAGTCTGGAAACGACTTTCGCAGTAGACACCGTGGTGTTCTCGGAAGAGTTCCGCCACTCAAAGTTCGTGGCATACAAGGTGAAGGATGCCATCGTGGACCAGTTCCGCGAGAAGACCGGGAAACGTCCTAACATAAGCATAAGCAACCCCGACATACGTCTGCACATACACATTGCCGAGGATGACTGCACACTGTCGCTCGACTCATCGGGCGACAGCCTGCACCGCCGCGGCTACCGTCAGGAAAACGTGGAGGCACCCATCAACGAGGTGCTCGCAGCAGGACTGATAATGATGACGGGATGGCAGGGAGATACTGATTTCATCGACCCCATGTGCGGCAGCGGCACAATGCTCATCGAGGCTGCACTCATTGCCAAGAACATGGCGCCGGGAATATTCCGCAAGGAGTTTGCCTTTGAGAAATGGAACGACTTCGACGCAGACCTGTTCGACGAAATCTACAACGACGACAGCATGGAGCGCGAGTTCACACACAAGATAAAGGGCTACGACGTGGACATAAAGGCGGTGAACACTGCAATAATGAACGTGAAGGCAGCAGGATTCTCAAGCGACATAACTGTGGAGCAGGCTGACTTCAAGGACTTCCAGCAGCCAAAGGAAAAGGCGATAATGGTGACCAACCCTCCTTACGGCGAGCGCATATCAACCCCGAACCTGCTCGAAACATACAAGATGATTGGTGAAAGGCTGAAACACCAGTTCACAGGCAACGAAGCATGGATTCTGAGCTACCGCGAAGAATGCTTCGACCAGATTGGACTGAAGCCTTCTATAAAGATTCCCGTTTTCAACGGTTCATTAGAGTGCGAGTTCCGCAAGTATCAGATGTTCGACGGAAAGCTGCGCGAGTTCCGCAACGACGGCGGAATAGTAAAAACCGAAGAAGAGAAGCAGCAGATGTCTGAAAAGCACCGTTTCAAGAAGAACCGTGAGTTTAAGAAGCGGTTGGATGAAAACGAAGAGAACGAGGCTGCCGACCTGCTCAACTTCAAGTTCCACTATAAGGAGCGTCAGGAACAGCGCAACGCACGTCCGCGCTACAAGAGCCGCGATGAAGAAAGCAACAACAACAACCGCGAGACAAAATTCCGCAAACGTAACGACGGCAAGCGCAGCGAAGACTGGCGCAACAACAGTAAGCGCGACTATAAGGACCGCGAAAACCGTGGCGGTCACGAACGTTTCGACCGCAGCGGAAAAAGATTTAAGAAATGAAATAAGGGGAAAGATGAAACTAAAGAACATCATTATGGCTATGGCACTGGCAACAACACTTGGCGCAGCTGCACAGGACTTGAAACAGTTCTCGCTTGAGGACCTCAACTTCGGCGGCACCAACTACCGCCGGATGGTGCCAAAGAACATCCATCCCGCATGGTGGGGCGATATACTGATGTATCAGGACAGCGACGAGTTCGGAACACTGGATCCAAAGACAGGCAAGCACAACAAGCTTGCAACAGTGACTGACGTTAACGAGGCTCTGGAAAGGGTTGACGGAAGCAAGGTGAGCTGGCTGTTCTACACCGAGTTTCCCTACGCCGGCAAGCCGCTGGCGCTCATTGCCAACACCAGGAAACGAATGCTCTACGACTGGAGACAGCAAAAGGTGGTGTGGACACAGAGCTGCGAGGGCGAGACCCATGCCGACTGGAACGCACAGTCGCGCGCAGTGGCTTACGTGAAGAGCCACCAGCTCTACGTGCGCACAACCGACAACACGGAGACACAGCTCACCACCGACGGCAGCCGAGAAATAGTGTACGGACAGAGCGTTCACCGCGACGAATTCGGAATACACAAGGGCACGTTCTGGAGCAACGACGGACAGAAGCTGGCATTCTACCGCATGGACCAGTCGATGGTGGCTGACTATCCGCAGGTGAACACCTTCGAGCGCGAGGCAACATACGAGCCCGACAAATACCCCATGGCAGGCATGACAAGCCACAAGGTGACCGTGGGAGTGTATGACATCAGCACCGGAAAAACCGTGTATCTGAAAGCCGGCGACCCCACCGACCGCTATTTCACAAACATAGCGTGGGCACCCGACGGCAAGACCGTGTACATGATTGAGCTCAACCGTGACCAGACCGACATGGAGCTGGTAAGCTACGATGCGGTTACGGGCAACAAGACCGCAACCCTCTACACCGAGCACCACGACAAGTACGTGCACCCCATGAACCCGATAATGTTCCTGCCGTGGGACGACACAAAGTTTGTGATGCTGAGCGAGAAGGACGGCTACAATCACGCGTACCTATTTAATATAAAGGGCGAGCAGCTGAAACAGCTCACCAGCGGCGAGTGGATAGTGAAGGACGTCATAGGTTTCAACAGCAAAAACAAGTCGCTGATTGTTCTCACCACCGAGGCAAGCCCAATACAGAACAACATCTACAGCGTGAACATTGCCAATGGCAAGCGCACACCGGTGGACAACGGGCGTGGAGTACACGCTGTGGGACTGTCGGCAGAAGGCGGCAAGTCGAACATACTGAATGCATCGGGCACCATGCTGTTCGACCGCTACTCGGAGCCCGACGTGCCGAGAAACATAACGGTGAACAACACCGCCAGCGGAAAGGCGACGCAGATTTTCTCAGCACCCAATCCGTGGGAGGGATACGCTGTGCCCGAATACAGCTGCGGCACGCTGAAGGCTGCCGACGGAAAAAACGACCTCTACTACCGAATGGTGAAGCCTGTGAACTTCGACCCCAACAAGAAATACCCGACAGTGGTGTATGTCTACGGAGGACCGGGAGTAAGAAACGTTGAGGCATCGTGGCACTACATGAGCCGCGGATGGGAGACATACATGGCGCAGAAGGGCTATCTGCTGTTTATCCTCGACAACCGGGGCAGCTGCGACCGCGGACGTGAGTTTGAGCAGGCTACATTCCGCCACCTCGGAGTGGAGGAGATGAAGGACCAGCTGCAAGGAGTGGAATATCTGAAGTCGCTGCCTTATGTCGACGCCGACAGGCTGGGCGTTCACGGCTGGAGCTACGGAGGATTCATGACAACATCGCTCATGACAACCTATCCCGACGTGTTCAAGGTGGGCGTTGCTGGCGGTCCGGTAATCGACTGGAAATGGTATGAGGTGATGTACGGCGAGCGCTACATGGACACTCCTCAGAGCAATCCCGAGGGCTACGAGCAGACATCGCTGCTCAACAAGGCTAAGAACCTGAAGGGCAAGCTGCAGATAATCACGGGAATGAACGACCCCACGGTGGTGCCGCAGCACTGTCTGATGTTCCTCAACGCATGCACCGAGGCAGGAACACAACCCGACTTCTTCGCATATCCCGGCGAGGGACACAACATGATGGGACACAAGAGCGTGCACCTGCACGAGAGAATAACACAGTATTTTGAGGATTATCTGAAATAAAAACAAACAAAATGAAGATATTACTTTTGGGCAGCGGCGGCCGTGAGCACGCACTGGCATGGAAGATAGCGCAAAGCGCAAAGTGTGAGAAACTGTACATCGCACCGGGCAACGCCGGCACAGGCAACTGCGGCGAGAACGTGGCGATAGGTGTCAATGAGTTTGACAAACTGAAGGACTTCGTGGTGGAAAACGGAGTGCAGATGGTTGTGGTGGGTCCCGAGGACCCGCTGGTTAGGGGTATCTACGATGATTTCAAGGCAGACAGCCGCACAAAGGACATCCCCGTTATCGGTCCGTCGAAAGCCGGAGCTGTGCTTGAAGGCTCAAAGGACTTTGCCAAGGCATTCATGATGCGCCACAACATACCCACGGCACAGTACCGCACATTCGACGGCACAACCGTGGAGGAGGGACTTAGGTTCCTTGAGACTCTCAAGGCTCCCTACGTACTCAAGGCAGATGGTCTGTGTGCAGGCAAGGGCGTGCTGATTCTCCCCACACTCGAAGAGGCAAAGAAAGAGCTGAGGGAGATGCTCGGCGGAATGTTCGGCAACGCCTCGGCACAGGTGGTAATCGAGGAGTTTCTCAGCGGCATAGAGTGCTCGGTATTCGTTCTCACCGATGGCAAGAACTACAAGATTCTGCCCGAGGCAAAGGACTACAAGCGCATAGGCGAGGGTGACACGGGACTGAACACCGGCGGAATGGGCAGCGTAACCCCTGTTCCGTTTGCCACTAAGGAATGGATGCAGAAGGTGGAGGACCGTATCATCCGCCCCACTGTGGAGGGACTGGCAGCCGAGGGCATCGACTACAAGGGATTCATCTTCTTCGGACTCATCAACGTTGAGGGCGAACCAATGGTGATAGAATACAACTGCCGCATGGGCGACCCAGAGACCGAGAGCGTGATGCTGCGCCTGAAGAGCGACATCGTTGACCTGTTTGAGGGTGTTGCCGAGGGCAATCTCGGGGAGAAGAACATTGAGTTTGACGAGCGCGCCGCAGTGTGCGTGATGATGGTCAGCGGCGGCTATCCCCAGGAATACAAGAAAGGTTACGAGATAACAGGCATCGGGGATGTTGAGGGCTCGATAGTGTTCCACAGCGGCACGGCAATGAAGGACGGCAAGGTGGTGACAGCCGGCGGCCGTGTTATTGCCGTAAGCTCATACGGAAAGGACAAGGCGGAGGCACTTGCCAAATCGTTTGGCGAGGCACAGAAGATACAGTTCACCGACAAGTACTTCCGCCGCGACATAGGAAAGGACCTCTAAGCCACAACACAGGCAGGCACAATGGCGAAATTACTACAGACAAAAATATCTGAAAGCGACGTTACGCTGCCGGCAACGGTAGTGTACGCCGCTTTATTATGGATTGCGGCAGGATTGATAACATCAAGCCTGTATCTGCAGTTCGCGCTGTTTGCGCTCAACACCGCACTGATGATGGAGCTGAACAACCGCAACGCGCTGCTGCGTATAAGGAGCCGCATGGTGTCGGTGTCGTTCATCATCATAAGCTGCATGACCAACTTCGTGTTTGCCGACATCACAGCCTGCATCACAGGACTGGGCGTGGCGGCGATGCTCATGCTGCTGTTTATGCAGTATCAAGACAACATGGCTCGGGGGATGACGTTCTATACATTTGTCACGATTGGCATGATGAGCCTGCTGTGGATCCAGATACTGTTCTTCGTACCGATTGTTTGGCTGCTCATGTTGTTCTACATTCAAAATATGTCGCGCTTCACTTTTGCTGCATCATTGCTCGGACTGATTGCCCCCTATTGGTTTACCGGCGCCTATTTTTTATTCATCAATGATTTTGAGACGCCTGTGGTTCACATCATGCACATCACCGAATTCGTGCAAATACCTGCGGCATACAGCAACATCAGCCTCAACCAGATTGTGACACTCGTAATGATTGTCACACTCGCCTTCATCGGAGGCACGCACTATGTGCTCTACAGCTACAACGACAAAATCCACAACCGCATGCTCTACACCTGCTTCATGTGGCTCGACGTGGCTGCGCTGGCGTTCATCGTCCTGCAACCGCAGCACTACAACAAGTTGATTGCCATGATGACAGTGTTCACAAGTCCGCTTCTTGCGCACTTTGTGGCATTGACAAAGACACGGTGGACCAACATCACCACAATGGTGATTGCGGCACTGGTATTAATGATAACAATATTCAATTTATGGACGCCTTCATTGATATTCTCTCAAGTTACGGCTATATAGGATTTTTCATTGCGGCATTTATTGCCGGCAGCGTGTTTCCCTTCAGCAGCGAGGCTGTGATGGTGGGACTTATCGCCGCCGGACTCGACCCTGTGCAGCTGGTGGTCTACGGTACCATCGGCAACACTCTCGGCAGTATGTTCAACTATGGCGTGGGGCGTTTGGGTAAGCCTGAATGGATTTCCAAATACCTGCACGTCAAGGAAGAGCAGCTGAAAAAGACGGAGCGTTTTCTTGCAGGTCATGGTGCATGGATGGGAGTGCTCACGTTTCTGCCCATACTCGGCAGCGCCATCAGCGTGGCTCTCGGTCTGATGCGCGCCAACGTGGTGATAACAACCACCTCGGTATTCATAGGCAAGCTGGCACGCTACGTTATACTCATGCTCGGCACCACGGCATTAGTAGGCTGTGGCAGTACTCCCGACACCGTCGTTAAGCCTGCCATAACAGTGAGCATAGAGCCGCTGCGCTACTTCACCGAAGGCGTGGCTGGCGACAAATATACGGTGACAACCATGCTGCCCTCAGGAGCAAGCCCAGAGACCTACGAGCCTACAGGGCGGCAAATGATGGAACTGAGCCACAGCAACATATATATAATGGTGGGACGGCTGGGCTTTGAGCAGTCGTGGATGGAGCGTTTCAAGAACGCTGCCCCGCAAATAGAGATAGTAAACTCATCGGAAGGCATCGCCGACATGGACGATCCTCACGTATGGACCTCGCCGCGCAACGCCAAAACTATGATTGCTAACATTGCCAAGGCTCTTATCCGTGCCAACAGCAATGACTCGGCATACTTTGCCCACCGCCGCGACAGCATGATGCAGCGTATGAACGCACTCGACCGACAGTTTGCCACCATCACCGCCCCACACCGCGGAAAGGCTTTTCTAATCTATCACCCCACCCTGACCTATCTCGCCCGTAACTACGGGCTGCGGCAGATTGTGGTGGAAAACGACGGCAAGGAACCTTCGGCAAAAGAACTGAAGGATATTATTGCGCAGGCAAAAACGGCAAACGTGAAAACCATACTGCTGCAAAAGGAATTTGCAGAACACAGTGTGACATCGCTTGCCGGAGAAACAGGAGCAGAGATAAAAGAAATAAATCCGCTGGCATACGACTGGGAAACGGAAATGAACAGCATAGTAGACAAAATATGCAACCGATAATCGACATTAAAAATCTTTCGGCAGGCTACAACGGACGCAACGTGATAGACAACGTGAACTTGACGCTCTACAAACACGAGTTCTTGGGAATAATCGGTCCAAACGGCGGCGGCAAGACCACTCTGCTAAAGGTGATGATAGGACTGGAACGTCCGACGGGCGGCACCGTGACGCGTGAAAAGGGACTGAAAATAGGATATCTGCCACAGTACAACGCCGCCGACAAACAGTTTCCCATATCTGTGCGCGACACCGTGATGATGGGGCTCAACTCAGAGCTTGGACTGTGGGGCAGGATGACGGCGCGTCACAAGGATATGCTGAAAGCGACAATGGAACGGTTCCGTCTGGCTGAGCTTGCCGAACGTCCGCTGAAGGCACTCAGCGGCGGACAGCTGCAAAGGGTGCTGATGGCAAGGGCAATAGTATCGTCGCCCGACGTGATTGTGCTCGACGAGCCGCACACCTACATAGACAAACAGTTTGAAGACGAGTTCAACTGTATACTCGAAGAGGAACGTAAGCGCTGCGCCATAGTCATGGTGAGCCACAATGTGGAATATGTGAGAAAAACAGCATCAAAACTTATCCTCGTAGACAAAACTGTGAGCTTATTGAGTTAAAAATAAACAAAATAAGATGTTTATCCACATACCACAATAATTATTTCACAAGAATTTGTTAATTTTGCAGCTGGCTAAGAAAATGAAGAGTGAAGAACGAAGAGTGAAGAATCCTATTTGAACTAAACGTGAAGCTCGAAATCACTAAAAAAATAATTTAAAAATAACATAAACAAAAAGAAATGAAACAGTTTAGATTAGTGGACAATACTTTGGGATGGCTTGCCTTTCTCATAGCCGCCTTTGTGTATTGTTCAACGATTGAGCCGACAGCCTCGTTTTGGGACTGTCCTGAATTTATTTCCACGGGCTACAAGCTTGAAGTAGGACACCCGCCGGGTGCACCGTTCTTCATGCTCACAGCCAACCTGTTCTCACAGTTCACAAGCGACCCGTCGCAAGTGGCAAGAATGGTGAACACCATGAGCGCGCTGCTCTCGGCTACCACCATCATGTTCCTCTTCTGGACCATCAGCCACCTCACACGCCGGCTGCTGGTAAGGAAAGGCAGCGACATGACCATCGCCAAGATGATAACCATCGAGGCAGCGGGCATGGTGGGAGCACTGATCTACACCTTCAGCGACACATTCTGGTTCTCTGCCGTTGAGGGCGAGGTATACGCCTACTCATCGGCATTCACTGCCATTGTGTTCTGGCTCATACTGAAATGGGAGGACCAGGCGGACGAGCCCCACAGCGACCGCTGGCTGGTGCTCATCATGTATATGACAGGACTGTCCATCGGCGTTCACCTGCTCAACCTGCTCTGTCTGCCCGCCATCGTGCTGGTATACTACTACCGCAAGTTCCCGCAGAAGGATCCGAAGAAAGACCTGCACGGCTCGCTGATAGCCCTCGGCATATCGGTGGTGCTGCTTGCCGCCGTGCTCTACGGCGTTGTGCCGGGCATCGTGAAAGTTGGAGGATGGTTTGAGCTGTTCTTCGTCAACACTCTCGGCTGTCCGTTCAACACCGGAGAGATTGTCTACATCGCACTGCTCATCGCAAGCATCATCTGGGCTATATACCTTACTTATAATAATAAGCCCGAGAAAAAGCAGAACATCGCGTTCCTGCTGTCGCTCGCCATGCTCGGCATTCCGTTCTACGGCCACGGTTACAGCTCGGTGGTCATCGGTATCGTGGTGCTCGCCGTTCTGTGGTTTGTGCTTAAGATGCGCCGTGCCGGCAAGCCGCTCATCAGCGCACGCATAAAGAACACCACGCTACTCTGCATGCTGATGCTTATGATTGGCTATTCGAGCTATGCGCTCATAGTGATACGCTCATCTGCCAACCCGCCGATGGACCAGAACTCTCCAGAGGACATTTTTACACTGGGCGAATATCTCGGCCGCGAGCAGTACGGCACACGACCGCTGTTCTACGGTCAGGCTTACACATCGCAGGTGGCACTGGAGCGCGACGGCGAATACTGCAAGCCTGTGCTAAGCAAGGGCGACCCTGTATACCAGCGCAAGGATAAGGCGACACCCGACGAGAAGGACTCATACTTCGTGGTGCGCACCAAGGATGAATACAAATATGCGCAGAACATGCTGTTCCCGCGTATGCACAGTTCGTCAGCCGAACATGCCCAGGCATACGAAGACTGGATGGGCGGAGTGGAAGGCACACAGGTGCCCTACGACCGCTGCGGAGAGATGATAATGGTGAAAATGCCCACACAGCTGGACAACCTGCGGTTCTTCCTTTCCTACCAGTGCAACTTCATGTACTGGCGCTACTTCATGTGGAACTTCGCCGGACGCCAGAACGACATTCAGGGCAACGGCGAGCTGGAGCACGGCAACTGGATAACGGGTATAAGCTTCATCGACAACCTGATGCTGGGCGACCAGGACCTGCTGCCCGACGAGCTGAAGAACAACAAGGGACACAACGTGTTCTACTGTCTGCCGCTGCTCCTGGGACTGCTCGGACTGTTCTGGCAGGCTATGCGCAAGGGACAGGACGGCATACGCCAGTTCTGGGTGGTGTTCTTCCTGTTCTTCATGACAGGTCTCGCCATCGTGTTCTACCTCAACCAGACTCCTATGCAGCCGCGTGAGCGTGACTATGCCTACGCCGGCTCGTTCTATGCCTTCGCAATATGGTGCGGCATGGGCGTTGCAGCTATAATCGACGAGCTGCTGAAAAAGATTAAGGGTCACGAGACCACAGTTGCAGCAATCGTTGGAGTAGCCTGTCTGTTCGTGCCATTGCAGATGGCATCGCAGACTTGGGACGACCACGACCGCAGCGGGCGCTACACCTGCCGCGACTTCGGACAGAACTATCTTATGTCGCTCCAGCAGGAGGGCAACCCGATAATCTACACCAACGGCGACAACGACACCTTCCCGCTGTGGTATAATCAGGACGTGGAGGGAGTGCGCACAGATGCCCGCGTGTGCAACCTCAGCTATCTGCAGACCGACTGGTATATCGACCAGATGTGCCGTCCGGCTTACGACTCGCCGGCATTGCCAATAACATGGAGCCGATTGGAATACTGCTCGGGCACCAACGAGATTGTGGAGGTGCGACCTGAGGCTAAGGAAGAGGTGCTGGCTCTCTACAGAGAAAACCCCGAGGCAGCAAAGGCTGAGTTTGGCGACGAGCCGTTTGAGCTCAAGAATGTGCTGAAGAACTGGGTGAGAGGCAAGAACCCCGACCTGCACTTCATCCCCACCGACACACTCTACCTCACCATCGACAAGGAGGCTGTGAAGAAGAGCGGAATGATGATGGCAGCCGACTCCATCCCCGACAAGATGGTTATCTCGCTCAAGGGCAAGCGCTCACTCTACAAGGGCGACCTTATGATGCTTGAAATGATTGCCAACTGCAACTGGACACGTCCTATATACGTGGCAACCACAGTTAGCGCCAACAACTACATGAACCTTGGCGACAACTTCGTGCAGGAGGGACTGGTGAACCGAATAACTCCGTTCACTACCAACATCGAGGGCAAAAGGATTCCAGGCGTAAAGAACTTCGACACTAAGCGCACCTACGACAACCTGATGCACCGCTTCAAACTGGGCGGCATAGACAAGAAGGGCATATATCTCGATGAGACGGTGACACGAATGTGCTACACCCACCGCCGGATATACACCCAGCTGGCAATGAACCTTGTGGCTGAGGGCGACAACAAAAAGGCAGCCGAAGTGCTCAGCTTCATTGAGAAGAACATACCGGAATACAACGTGCCGCACGACTTCATATACGGCTCGCTCGACATAGCGCGTGTCTACGCCACCTTAGGTCAGAAGCAGAAGGCACAGCACATCATGGACGCGCTGTGGAACAAGTCGGAGCAGTACCTTCGCTGGTACTACAGCCTCACTGGCAGCCGCTTCCTCACCTCGCAGCAGGACTGCATCAGGCACTTCTACATGATGAACGAGATTCTACAGCTTGGCTCCACCACCGACCAAAAGTGGTACGACAAGCATGTGCAACGGTTTAGCGACTATCAGAAAAGATACATGGAAAAGGGCGGAAGCTTCGGCGAGGATTAATCCTCGCCGGAGCCTCCGGCTTTTTATGATTTTTGCCGTATACGTCTGACTTGTCGGACAGGTCAGACAATAAAAAAACGCTAAATAGCAGAAGAACTACGACACTTTAAAGAGATGATAATAGAACAACCCGCAATATGGCTGCGGTGGATTTACCCCAAAGCAGTCTGGCGGATGAACAGGCATGAGCGCGCCGTGTACATAACATTCGACGACGGTCCCATACCCGAGTCGACTCCTTTCATTCTTGACACTCTGCGCCGCTTCAACATCAAGGCGACATTCTTCATGGTGGGCGACAACGTGCGCAAATATCCACACCTCTACCAGCAGATTGTAGACGAGGGACATCAGGTGGGAAATCACACCTATAACCACATAAGCGGATTCCGCCACACACAGGAAGAATATCACAACAATGTGATAAAAGCCAACGAACTGATAGACGCACATCTTTTCCGACCGCCCCACGGATGGATGAGATGGCCGCAGTACGAATGGCTGAAGAAACAGAACTATAAAATTATAATGTGGGACCTCGTAACCCGCGACTACTCCCGCCTGCTCACTGCCGACGACGTGATCAGCAATGTGAGGCGCTATGCGCGCAACGGCTCCATCATCACCTTCCACGACTCGCTCAAGAGCATCGGGAAACTGCGCAAGGCGCTGCCAGAGTCGTTGCAGTGGCTCAAGGACCAAGGCTACGAGTTTAAGGTGTTTGAGTGAGAAAGATGCTGTGTGGATAACCGTAAAACAGCGATATAGGTACAGTACAACAACGATATACAAACCGTACAACGGCTATGTACGGACCGTACAACAGCGATGTACACACCGTACAAACTGCACTACATATTTTTTGTACGCCAAAAACTCTGTTTTACAAAGTGTTATAAAGAGAAAGAAAAAAAATAAAAGAGGATGTATCACATCCTCTTTTATTTTCTGTGTCTGTTGGCGCGCTGCTCGCGGTATTTAGCTTTCTGCTTCGCAGAGCCGCTGCCGTGAGCACCCGTGATATACTTTTTCTTCTTCGCCTTGGTCTTCACCTTTCCGGCGTTGGGGTCTTCCTTAGGCTTCCCCCTGAATACTATGCCGCCTCCGGCAATTATCTCGTCAATGTCGCTCATTGCAGTGTTCTTTAAAAAATGAAGAATGAAGAGTGAAGAAACGCAAGTTCGACGAAGTCAATGAAGAATCGGCTGCGCAGGTGTATTCCCTGCATCAAGAAAAATTCTCTAAACTTAGAGAACAGAATCTTAAACTTCGAGAATAACTTTCTGAATTTCGAGAATGCAAAGCCAGCTATGCGCAGCCAATGTTCTCTAAGTTTAGAGAATTTTTCTTGATGC
>JAUNSB010000095.1:0-16874 GCA_030539375.1 Prevotella sp. | reverse complement strand
ACGACTCATAAATCTACCCTTAATCGTGTATTGGATGATAGTTGCGGATTTTAGGATAAATAAAGATATACAACTATGAGAAAATATATTTTGGGAATGGCTGTGATTATCATTGCACTGACTACGGTTGCATGCAGCGACGATGATGACACGCTGCCACAGGTGAAGCCCACTGCCACAGGCACTATGACCGACAACGAAGGCAATGAGTATCCATACGTGAGGATTGGCAACCTTGAATGGACTGCAAAGAATGCCAACGGCGGTGAGCCATGGTATCTGCAGTCATATATGACCGACAACGACATAGAGTATTATTTTGAAGACCAGTATGACGCTGATGAAGAGGAGCCTCTCTGTACTGCTAACGGCAACTACTACACTTACGATCAGGCAATAACCAACTGCCCCGACGGATGGCGATTGCCCACTGATGATGACTGGAAAGCGTTGGAAAAGGCTCTCGGCATGAGCAGCAGCGACGTGGAGAAGACAGGCTGGCGTAACGGTGCCGCACAGCTGATGATGCAGGACAGTGAGGGCACAGGGCTAAATATGATTTTCAACGGCAAGCTATGCTCACAGTCAACGGCAAGTTATGTAAAATACAGAGTTGGCGACTATGGCTATTACTGGACAGCCACCATCGACCCCACAATGTCAAACCGTTGTGCCTATATCCGTAAGATTACCCCAGTACTTAATCAGGTATTGCGTGCCTCATCACCATGCAAGCACTTTCTCAGTGTGAGATATGTACGCGATGCAAAATAAAAAAACAGATACAAAAACATGACAAAACTACAAACTATTATCACGGCGGCAGTGCTTGCATTTGCAGGCGCTGCCGAAACCGCTGCCCAGGAATCGTTTACCATAACGGGCAGCTTCAGCCAACTGCCCGACAGTATGCGTGTGGTGCTCACCAACGTTGAGGGGCAGGAATCGAAGAAGATTGCCGAGACAATGCTCACCGGCGGCAAGTTCACACTTACGGGCAGCGTAAAGAGCCCGACGATGTGCGAATTGCATATACAGAAGTATAATGAAAAGCGCAAGGGCTACGGCGATGTGTTCGATGAGATTAGGATGATGATGGAGAACACGGCATACAGCATAGCCTCAGACCAGAACATGGAGGCTCTTGGCAAGGTGCGCAACATGAACCTCGCCGTCAAGGTGAGCGGAGGACAGGCACAGAGCCAGCTCGATGAGTATATCCGTGAGATAAACGAGGTGGAGCAAAAGGCAAGGCAGATTGGCTATAAGGGAGCAGAGATGTATTTTGCATCGAATGCCGATCCCGACACCATACGCAAGTACGATATTCTGGAGAAAAAGGCAAACGACGAGCTGATGGCAGCCAAGAAGGCTTTTATAGCAAAGCATCCCGATTATCACATATCGGCGCATCTCATCGGCAAGGAGCTGATAAAGCCTTTTGAGTACACGGCAGCCGAGTGCCGCGACATGGCTGAGAGCGTGAAGGCTTGTCCCGACACCGCACGTCTAAATCAGATAGAGCGCAGGCTTAACGTTATGCTGAAATACTGTCTCAGCAATAAGTTCACCGACTTTGCCGTAACCACCACCGACAAACAGGTGAAACATCTGTCGGACTATGTGCAGCCGGGCAAATACACCTTCATCGACTTCTGGGCATCGTGGTGCGGTCCGTGCCGAGCCGCCATCCCTCACGTGCGCGAATTATATAATAGGTATAAAGGCAAACTGAACGTACTGAGCATCTCGCTTGATGAGAAGGAGCCGGCGTGGCGCAAGGCTATGGAGCAGGAGAAGATGGAGTGGACTCAGCTGTGGCTCGCCAAGGACCAGATGGAGCCTGCCGCACAGGCTTACTACATCACATCGATACCAAGGCTCATACTGCTCAACGCCGACGGCGAGATTGTTGTGTCTACACATAAGCCTGACGCAATGAGTGACTATTTGGAAAAAGCAATAAAATAAAGAATATATGAAAAAGATTTTTTCCATTGCCGCAGCACTGCTGTGCGTTTGCGGCATAAATGCCCAGCAGTTTGTAATTGAGGGCAAGATTCCCGGACTGAAGCAGGGCACGCCTATAAAGGTGGCTACCAGCGAACATGGCAGGAATAAGATTGCAGAAGGTGTGGCTGCTGACGGTACGTTCCGTATCACGGGAACTATCGGCTCTCCTACCATGTGCGAGATAACGCTCGGCACTGGCAACGAAGAGAAGGACCTCATGGATAGCTCTATCGAACTGATGCTCGACAACAGCAACGTAACCATTGAGGCGGAACATGTTGACAGTCTGCCGCCGTCGTTCTGTTTCGGTCCCATGGGACTGCAACGTGAGGCGCGTCTGAAAATCAGCGGCGGCACCACACAGAAAGAATACTTAGAATACCGTGCCGCCATGCGTCCGCTGGAGATTGCCAAGAGCATTGCCCACTACAATCTGTGGGTGGCAAGAGAGCCAGGACGCACAGCAGAACGTGAGGCTCAGCTCGAAAAGATTTTCGATAATGCTGAAAAAGCCTGCAACGAAGCCAACCGCAAGTTTATTGAGCAGCACCCCACCTACGCCATCAGTCTCTATAAATGGTGCGCAGCCATGGAGGAGCAGTATGCTTACACAGCCAAAGAGCTTGACGACATCTGGGCATCGGTGCAGCCTGCCGCCGACAAGATGAGGCTTGCCGCTCTGAAGAAAGGCATTGACGAGAACCGCAAACGTCTGCGCAACACTCTTTGGACAGACTTCACTGCCGTTGCTCCTGACAATACGAAACACAAGGCATCGGAATGGGTGAAGCCTGGTGAATGGGCTGTGATTGACTTCTGGGCATCATGGTGCGGTCCGTGCCGCGCTGCCATTCCCCATGTGCGTGAGATGTGGAAAAAATATAAAAAGGTAAACTTCCTTGCCGTGTCGCTCGACCGTAAGGATGCCGACTGGCGCAAGGCAATGGAGCAGGAGAAAATGGAGTGGACACAGCTATGCCTGCCCACCGACCTCGCAAAACCTGTCACAGAGGTTTACAACATTCACGGCATTCCCTATATGCTGGTTATCAACAACAAGGGCGAGATAATGTTTGCAGGTCACGACCCGGCTGCGGTAGAGGCGCTGCTGGAAAGTGCAAACAAATAAAGATGACATAAATTAGGCACGGATTACACGGATGTCACAGATTTTATCTTTCACTAATCCGTGTAATCCGTGCCTAATTATATCTTTACACTTCCTGCTTTATTAAACCTGCAGCAAGTACCCCACTTTTTCCGCCTGACTGTCCTTATAATATTTAATGTCTGTAAGCGGATGATAGCGGAAATCGGCAAAACGAAACAGCTGCACCGCAAGGAACCGTTCATCGGATGAATGGCAAATCTCGGCACGAACGTTGCCTATTGCCGTCTGCATTATCTTCGTTCCGTGGTCGGTCGCCTCCTCAATCTTGTCGAAGGTACCGTTGAGCAGGCGTGCCAGACGGTCGCCGTTTTCCGGGCTGTATTCCTGCACCGTCACTGCTATGCGGCTGCCTGTAGGCAGATAGGTTGCCTTTTCGCACAGTCCGAAAAATGAGTTACTTACGTTTACGTCACTATTTGAGGAAATGGCGGCAGCCATCTCCAGATTCTTTATCTTTGTCATAATTGATTTTTCTTTTAATTTTTGTTTTTTTAATAACGGGTTTATTAATTCATAATGCACAATTAGTTCGCAAGCCTTCTGTTTCGTTATAACTACTCTCTAATAGTGATTCTTGAACAGTAATGTCCAAAAATGAACCAGTAATATTCATAAATAATAATGTTTGCTAAAGCAAATAATTATCAAAAAAATTTATGTTCATTAGTGGCATCGCCACAAAAATTATTTTATTGGTTATTACTGGTTCATTCCTGAACATTACTGTTCAAAGAAAAACTATAGAATAGTTACGTTTTCGTTGTAATTTCGTCGAACTTTATAATTGAAAATCAGCCCTAACAAAGAATGCGCCTCAACGCAATGACGTAATAATGGCGTGAGGCAACCATACGGCACGGTGATGTTGCCGAACAGTTTGTGGTATGTCTTTTATGGTTGTTGTTAATATGTTGTGCCGTGGCATGTGAAGCCCTTGCATGAAGCTTTTCCGGTGCAGGTCCGTGCGGAGTAATCAGCCTCGACGGCCGTGACGTGCAGATGCGGCTGGTGGCGGTGTTGTCACCTATCATGGCAGTGCCATGTTGCCGGTCGTGCTTGTCGGCATCAGTCAGTGTGTCGCGGCATTCTGTACTTTCATCCTGAATATCGGCAGTACACAAGGCATGGGCAGGCACCGCCATCATCATTATAATGAAGGTCAGCACCGTTGCGTATATTTTTGTGTGCCTTATGTTACAGCTTCTCATTGCTTCTTGTTTCCTGCTGCAAAATTATATAAAAACTGTGAAATTTATGGTCTGCTCCCCGTGATTTTAAATTTCTTTAGGGCTATGCAGCTGATATCTCCCGCTATTCAAAGTATGTTTGGAAAAAAATACAAACTTTTACAGATTCTTAGTTTCCACATAATTTCATTTTTTATATCTCCATGCCTTTCACAATGATAGCCGGTCCCACGGGCAGTTTTTTCAGCTTGCCCATTTCTATCCTGCGGGCATAGCAGGTACGGAATGCCGAGGGGAAGTAAATCATGCCCCAGGCATCGCTGTCAACCACCGACACCGTGATATAGTACTTTGTCTTTCCTTTCAGCACGATTGTCTCTTCGGGCACTATGTGGAGCTGTTTCCTCCCGCTGTCCTGTGTCACCTTGTGATAAAGGGGCTTGTTGAGTATGTTCACAAATTTTCTGCCGTTCACCTTATAGATGTTTATGCTCAGCGTACACTCCTTATATGTACATTTCTTGATAGACAGAAGTATGTCGCTCACCACCATGTCTTTCTTATTCTTCAATGCCGGTCCCCACTCTACACCGTTTTCGCGTCCCTTACCGCGCATTCCGGCATCAGCGAGAGCCGTCACTCCCCTGCCCATTATGTTCTTCGGTTTCCGGCTCTTGTCTATCACCACATCGGCAAGTTCCACCACCTTGTCCTTCAGCACCACTGTAAGCTCATTGCCGCTGGAATAGGTCTGATACCCTACACCGGCTTTCTGATATGACACATGGCTGAATGTAAGACTGTTCTTACTGCCCTTGGGAATCTTTATCACAAAATTTCCGTCAATGTCTGATATTGCGCCGACACTGTCGTTTTCCAGCCATACACCGGCATACTCCACGGCTGTGCCACGCTCATTTACAACACGTCCCCTAACTTCTGTCTGACAATACCCCTTACATACGAAAAGCATGAACAGGCTCAATAATAATGATTTTTTCATATCTTCCATTTTGATTACTTATTTTATTCAGTCATATTGCTGAAAAATTTCTTTTTCCCATTAATAAAGAAAACAAATAGCCTCTTCATAATTCCATTTCGTCGTTTTTTTATTTTGTATTCATGAATTTTCGCAAGCAAAAGTACAAAATAAATAAGCACGGAGCAAAATACTGCGCAAACATTTAATGTTTTTTACACAGAATGACAGTAATTGTACAGATAAAAACAAAAAAACATTAAAAAACAGTCTGGGAGAAACAATTCTTCATTTTTCATTCTTCATTCTTCATTTTTCTTCGTAACTTTGCACGATATAATCTGGTTATGATGAAATATCCCATAGGCATACAGAGCTTTGAGAAACTGCGCGACAACGGATTCGTATATGTGGACAAGACGGCGCTGGTTTATCAGATGGCGCAAAACAGCGCCTACTATTTTCTGAGCCGTCCACGCCGGTTCGGCAAGTCATTGTTGGTATCAACGCTCGATGCTTATTTCAGCGGCAAAAAAGAACTGTTCAAAGGGCTCGCCATTGAGCAGTTAGAGACAGAGTGGAAGAAATATCCAGTATTCAGAATGGACATGAGTGCAGAAAACTACAAGGACGAGAGTTCTCTGACGGACAAGTTTGCGAATGACCTCACACAATGGGAGCGGCTTTACGGAAAGGACGAGAGCGAGAAATCCGTTGCCCTGCGTTTTGCCGGTGTTGTACGACGGGCATACGAGCAGACGGGCAGCCGTGTGGTGATACTTGTGGATGAATACGACAAGCCGCTGCTGCAGAACATCGGTAATCCAGAACTGCAGGAAGCCTACCGCAACATAATGAAGGCGTTCTATGGAATAATGAAGTCACAGGACCAGTATATTCAATTTGGTTTCATCACAGGTGTGACGAAGTTCAGCCATGTAAGCATCTTCAGCGATCTGAACAACCTGAACGACATAACCATGGACAGGCGTTATGTGGACGTATGCGGAATATCGGAGAATGACCTGCATAAGGTTTTCGACGATTCCATCGATGAATTGGGCAAGGCAAACAGTCTTACTTATGAAGAAACTTGCCAACGATTGAAAGAACAATATAACGGCTATCATTTCTGCGAAAACAGCATTGGAGTATACAATCCGTTCAGTCTGCTGAACACATTCAGTAAATTAAGATTTTATGACTATTGGTTTCAGTCAGGCACGCCAAGTTATCTGATGGAGTTGTTGAAGCAAAACGATTATGACCTGATGGATTTGCAAGGTGCTAAGGTGTCTGCTTCTGACCTTCTCAACGTAGATGCCATGTATACCAATCCAATACCCGTGCTCTACCAAAGCGGTTATCTGACAATTAAGGGATATGACCCTGACTTTGAACTATACACGCTCGACTATCCAAACAAAGAGGTAGAAAAGGGATTCATAAACTATCTTATTCCGCACTATACTCCTTTGAAAGAAAACAAATCACGGGTATTTATTGCTGACCTGACAATGGATGTGCGGCAAGGACGTCCCGAACAATTTTTGACGCGCCTGCAGACTCTTTTTGCTGGCAACGACTACCGTGTGGCAGGTGACATTGAAAAATATTTTCAAAATGCCATGATGCTCATCTTTAAGATGTTAGGTTTCATGGTTGACGTGGAGCGCGCCACGAGTCAGGGGCGCATGGATATCACCATACAGACCCCAGACTACGTTTATATACTTGAACTCAAGCTCGACGGCACCGCCGAGAAAGCCCTGCAGCAGATTAAAGCCAACCAATATGCCCGTCCATTCCAGTTGGACGGACGTAAGTTATACATGATCGGTGTGAATTTCTCCTCAAAAACACGGTGCATCGAGAAATGGATTATTGAATAATCACTAAATAAAGAACATTTCAGATAGTTTCCATTGTTTCTGTTTGTGAGCAGCAACAGATTTTTTGTGCTTACATTGCGAGGACAATCAAAGTTGTCACAATCAATGTTTTTGATACTTCATTCTTCATAATCTTTATGTTTTATATTTAAAATTGGTGTGATCGCAAGAGTTTCATTTGCAGATATACGAAAAAATCACAAAAGCAGGATATCGGACAGAAATTTAATGTTTTTTACAGAACGATGACCCCAATTAATGCGCATCACAGCACTTCCACATCCTCATACCATTGATAGCCTTTTACAAATTTACCATCGTGAAAATAGTAATAAAGGCAATTGCCGTTCTCTTTTTGCGTTTTCCCTGTGAGGTCCTCATCAAAACGCTTGATATTTTCTCCTTCCCATTTCGTATTATAATATCCCTCATCAATTGTCAATTTTGGGGTTGGTGTCTTTAAATTGAAAATCTCGCTATAGGTCGGATAAACGATGCAATACATTATTCCACGATCCTCGCAGAATTTTTTCACAGCCCAAGGGTTTGCACATTTCTCACTCTTACAATAATACAAATACTCATGTACAAGAACATCTTTGTGCTTCTGAGCAAGCTTTCTGATGTCGCTTGCATTTACACGATAAACTGTATCTGTAGCGGTAATCTGTTCTATTGGCCGGTCAGCCACCTTAACTCTGGCCTGTTGGTCTGCACTTAACTTATTATAAGTGCAGGCATTATCAAATCTTATACATGCTCCGAGCATGCATATCACCGATACTAAAACTATTCCAATAACAGGCTTTGCCATTATTTTGTTCTTTCCATGTTAATATGATAGCCACCATTTTGTCCTATAGAAGGATTATAACGGTACGAGCCTTTTTTCATTATGAAATAACGTCCCAAATCATCAGCCTGATCCGATACAACATCCTCATCAATAACAAGTGTAGATATAGAATCAGCGCGCGAAGCGATGGAAAATATCTTTGCCGCCTCATTATAATATGTAATGGGTATAACGGGCTTATTGTTTTTGCCGGGGCTTCTTAAAGCACCTTCATTTTCTGAAGCATTCCTTACTTTTATATTTAAAGCATAAGAAGCAACTGGTATCTGCATCAACGTTACCGCAAAAAATGCAATTGTGAGTAATTGTTTTGTCTTCATTGTTTTTATTACTTTTTATTTAACTTACGATAAATTTTCGCAAGCAAAATTAGAAAGATTTAATGAGCTCTCCAAATTTTTTAGCAATTATTTTTTCGGGGGTGTTACATCGGTGAAAACAATAAAAAATAGAATAAAACAGTGATGGAATCGGGAGAATTAAGGTTTGTTACATGGCATGTAACGCAAACGGAGATGCGAAATTGTAACGCTGTTACATGCAATGTAACGGCAAATCGGGGGGGGATTTGAGCGTTTTTAAAGCTTTTTTGCACAAAAAAAATAGAATTATGAAACCATATTTTTTGTTTTTCAAAAATAATGTAGTAACTTTGCATTATCTTTATACGAAATAAGCTATCACAATGAACAAGACATATATATTTATACTTAGCACATTCGTCACACTCATGGCTTGCACAAGCAGCCATGACCATAAGATGTATGGTGAACTGGCAAAGGCAGACTCACTGCTGACAAAAGAATTACCCGACTCGACATATAAGGAACTGATAATGCTCGGACAACCAGCAAAGAACGACAGAGAATGCAAGGCGTATCATGCACTGCTGGTGACTCAAGCAAGGTATCTGCTGTACATGAGCACTGACTCATGCGCAGATATTAACTACGCCATAGAATATTATAAGGAGACCGAAGACAAAGAAAAATTGGCACGGGCACTGCATTGGAAAGCGGGGATACTGCGCGAGGCAGGCAGATATCTGGAAGCAATTGAGGCAGAAAAAGGAGCTGAGGCGAACATAAACGAAAACTCAAATACCATGTTGTGCATAAGGATATATAATATAATGTCATTGCTGAATAATAAAACAGATAATTTTTCATTAGCAAAAAACTACGCATTTAAAGCATTGCGTTTAGCTGAAAAAATGAAAGATGAAAAACGTATAGCAGAAATGCATTATCGAATATCATGCACGTATACAGGTTTAGAAAAGGTTGACAGCGCACTATATCATATAGAAAAGGCATTACCGTTTATTAATTATACAACATTGAAGTCATCCATAATATTCCAAGCTGCTTTATGTTACCGTAACACAGAACAATGGACAAAAGCAGAGGAATATGTAAAGAAGGGAATGGGGATAAAGTCAAACAAAGACTACGAAGGACTGTTAGGCGACATTTATATACATACAGGACGGGCAGACGAGGGAGTGGCTATACTGCAAAGAATACTGCCTGAACTTAGCGGAACGGACAAATGGCAGGCTATGCAGTTGATTGAGGACGTGATGATGAAGCAGGGAAAACATGCAGAGGCTGCGCGGCTACAAGAAGAAATAACGCTGTTAAAAGACAGCATAGCAAAAGAGAAAAAGACCACGGAAGCCCTTGCCGTGCAAAAGGAATATGACAGAAAAGTGGCAAAGGACAAAGCAAGGAAAGCTGCCGGCACGCCATGGCAGCGGTATGCCATAGTGGGCGGACTATGCGCAATCATAGCGGCAATAATCTTCTGGAGCTGGTATCGTTTCGTTATGAAAAGGAAACACGACAGAGAAATGACTGAAGCAAAAGATGAAAATACAAAAGCACAGAAAAGAATTGATGAGGCTGAGGAAAAAATAATGGAAGTTAAGGCTGAAAACGACAGAAGAAAGGAAGAGATTGACTCACTAAACAAAAAAATAAAGAAGGACAAGCTGCAAACAGCACAGGCTGTGATACGGGGCAAGGAGCTATATGACAAAATATGCACTGACGAGAATTTCAGCATTACAAACAACAGTGACTACGCAGACATTGCAGCGTATTATAACACGGTGAAACCGGACTTTTTCGCAGAAAAAGAGAAGCGATACGGAACTCTGACAGATTATAAAAAGTGCATTCTGCTGTTTAAAGAGGAGAACCACTTTGACAATGACAGAATACGGAGTATATGCAGGATATCAGCAGGTGCCCTGCGCACACTCATGTCGAGAATAAAAAGCAGACAGCACGAAACGGAAGCGTATTTTCGGGCAAGTGTTCAACACGTTGAACATATTTAACTAAAAAATGTATTGCGCATTGAACATTTATTTGTATTTTTGCAACCGAAAATCAATATTAAGATAATTAACAGTAACTTTAGAAAAGTTGCTTCCGCTCGACATACCAAAATAAAAAAACATTAAAAAACACTATGGGAGAAACAATTCTTCATTTTTCTTCGTAACTTTAAAGAAGTTACGCTGCATCTCGACATAAAAAATATTAAAAAATCTTTTTATATTTTGTTCTGTACTCGATTTGCTGTAACTTTGCGAAAAATATCGGAACGAAAAATATCGGAATATGGAAAATCCCTTTAAATTCGGGACTGTCGTGGATAGTCCGTACTTTACAGACAGAGTAGAGGAACTCGCCCGGATAGCGGAAATACTCAACAGCAGGAATCATCTTGTAGTAATCAGTCCGCGGCGTTTCGGCAAGACCAGTCTTGTACGGAAAGCCGTGGAACAGGCTGGCAGGCAATATGTGTTTGTCAACATTCAGCAGGTCACTTCCGTGGAGGACTTAGCCTCATTGCTGCTGAAGGGAATAATACGTCAGCACCCTCTTGAGCGGATAAAACACCTGATGAGGAACTTCAGAGTAGTGCCAACATTCTCCACCAACCCGTTCAACGATGCCGTGGAGGTGAGTTTTCAGCCATCGCTTAATAATATCGCGACGATAGAGGATACCCTGTCATTAGCCGAGAAAGTGAGCACGGACGACAATCGCATGATTATTGTGCTCGATGAGTTTCAAGAGATACTTGGTGTGGAGAAAGGCATCGACAAAAAGCTGAGGGCAATGATGCAGGAGCAGAAAATGGTGAACTATGTGTTTCTCGGCAGTCAGGAATCCATGATGACGCAGATTTTTGAACGCAAAAAGTCGCCGTTCTATCATTTCGGACAGCTGATGCGGCTCGACAAGATACCATACGATGATTTTCTGACTTATATCATAGAACGCCTGGATATGCTTGACAGTTACGAACTAAAGAAAAGTACAGCCCGGCAGATACTTTCGGAGACAGGCTGCCACCCTTACTACACTCAGCAATTATCATCCGTGGTATGGGATTTATTGGTCTATCACAATGTGTCGCCCGATGATGTTGTGGTAATGGCTATAGAAAAGCTGGTGCGGGTGCATGACCTTGACTTTGAGCGTCTTTGGCTAACATTCAACAAGACGGACAGAAAGCTCCTTCAGATTTTATGCAGCGGCATGTCACCGTATGAACAGCGCGGAATGCCGTCGAGCACAGCGTTCAGCGCCATCAAACGACTGACTCAAAACGGTTATGTAATACGCACCGACCGATATATGATTGAGGACCCGATATTCATGCACTGGATAAGGGAAAGACAGATGTGACACACAGACAACACAAAAGAAAAGATAATGACTGATATGGAAAAGATTTTCAAAAGAGCAAAGGCTGCCGGCAGAACGCTTGCCGCCATAAGCGACGAGAAACGCAACGAAGTGCTGACAGCCGTGGCTGAGGCGATAATGGCAAACAAGGAACGGCTGCTGAGCGCAAATGCAAAGGACTTGGCGAGGATGGACAGGGAGAACCCGCTATATGACCGTCTGCAGCTGACCGATGCGCGATTAGAGGGAATTGCCGCCGACATGCGCAATGTGGCTTCGCTGCCTTCACCATTGGGACTGGTGACAAAGGAAAGGACATTAGCCAACGGGCTGCGGCTGAAACGGATGAGCGTGCCGTTTGGAGTGATAGGCATGATTTACGAGGCACGCCCCAATGTTACGTTCGATGTGTTCTCGCTGTGCTTCAAGAGCGGCAACGCCTGTGTGTTGAAAGGCGGCAAGGATGCCGACGACAGCAACCGCGAGGCTGTGGCACTGATACACGAGGTGCTGAACCGATACGGCATAGACACGGCAGCCGTGGAGCTGATGCCTGCCACTCACGAGGCAACAGGCGCAATGCTCAACGCCGTGGGATATATTGACCTGTGTATTCCGCGCGGCGGCAGACGGCTGATAGACTTTGTGAGGGACAACGCCCGAGTACCCGTGATTGAGACGGGTGCCGGAGTGGTGAACACCTATTTCGACAAGGACGGAGACACCACTATGGGAGCGGCGATTATCAACAACGCAAAGACCCGCAGAGTGAGCGTTTGCAATGCGCTCGACTGTCTGATAATAAACAGGGAAAGAGTGGCAGACCTGCCGCAGCTGTGCGCGCCATTAGCAGAGAAGAACGTGGAGATTTTTGCCGATGAAATGGCAAAAAACGCCTTAAAGGGGCATTATCCCGACAATCTGTTGAAGCCCGCAGACGGTAACAGCTTCGGCACGGAGTTCATGGACTATAAGATGGCGATAAAGACCGTGGAAAACTTCGACGAGGCAATTGAGCACATCAACCGCTACGGTTCGGGACACAGCGAGTGCATAATCACCGACAACAAAGACACGGCAAGGAAGTTCCAGCAAATGGTAGACGCAGCCTGCGTTTACTGGAACGCACCGACCAGCTTTACCGACGGAGCGCAGTTCGGACTGGGAGCGGAAATAGGAATATCCACACAGAAACTCGGACCGCGCGGACCGATGGCTTTGGAGGAGATAACAACCTACAAGTGGATTATCGAAGGCGAAGGGCAAACCAGAGCGTAAAGAAAAGCATGGCTCCGCTCACCCAGCCGCCAAGCACGTCGATGGCGTAATGTGCCTGTATGTACACGGTGCTGAAGCATAGGAGAACGTAGAGCGGCAGCAGACAATAGAGCAAGCGGCGCGAGCCGGTCTTCCACGCAAGAAGCATGACAATGGTGCTCACACCCACATGGCTGCTGGGGAAGGCTGCCGTAGGACGCTCGCCGGCATCATGTGCGCTCTGCACCATATCGTAGAAAAATCCCCCATTCCATCCGGGCAGAGGCAGGCTTTCGCAGTGTGTCAGGAAATAGTTGTTTACATCGGGAAACACTCCTGCGGCAATGTTATCCATACCTGCTGCAAGAAAATAATACTGCGGTCCTGCCACGGGAATGGCTATATAAATAACGTAATAGACGAAAAACGAAGTCATGATGACCGTGGCGGCACGCTCCATCATGTCGTACTTGCACAGCAGGCAGTAGAGCACCACCGCACCAATCATGGGGTAATAGGCACTATAGCCCAAGTGCATCAGCTCACTGAACACCTTCCACGAAAAGACGCTGTGGAAATGCAGCGCCGGCTGACATCCAAACAGACTCTGCTCCCATGTGGCAAAGAGATGGTCGAGATTGGGAAAGAGGCGGTTGAACTCGTAGGTATCGGGATACCACCAGCTGAGCAAAGCCATCTGCACGGCTATGCGCGCAAAGGTAGTGAGACGGCACGGCACAAGACGATAGACGCCCCACATGGCGATAGTGATAAAGAGAATGCGCACGCGCCCCCAGAGCATCGACTCGGGATTCTGCAGTTTGGTGTACATGAAAAACATGAGCAGAGTGGTGAGTGCCATGTATGCCAGCATCACCCACTCTAAGGTCATCAGTCCGCGGCGCGGCGAGCGCTCTATCTTTAAAAGGGATGTCATCTGTTTTTTTCTTTAGGAGTTGTAGGAAGAGTAGGAGTTGTAAGAGGAGTAAGAGTTGTAAGAGGAGCGGGAAATTAACTTTTTACAATCTTAAACAACTTGTCGCTCGGACGCACTTTTTCGGGCACAGGTATCGACACGCGCTGTCCCTTGAGAGCTGTGTCAACTGGCTTGAGGTCGTAGCGAATCTCGGCGCAATCGAGATAAATCACTCCTGTGGTGGGACCGGTGATGAGCAGCTTGTCGCCCACGCTGAACTCCGATGCCTCAACCTGAAACTCTGCCACGCCAAGCTTTGAGAAGTACTTTATTCCCTTGGCACAATATACCTTTCGCTCTGTGGCTGCCGAACCGTAGTTCTTATTCCACTCGCCAAAAGTCTGTCCCTGATAGTAACCGTCCCAGAAACCGCGGTTGAACACCGTGGCAAGCCGCTCGTCCCATGCGTCTTTCTTTTCTTCGGTGAAAGTGCCGTCGAGCACCGACTGAATAGCCTCGCGGTAACATTTCACCACAGTGTAGACATATTCTGGTCCGCGTGCCCTGCCCTCAATCTTGAAAACCCTTACGCCGCTTTTCATCATACGGTCGATGAAACGAACTGTTTTCAGGTCCTTGGGGCTCATTATGTATTTATTGTCTATCTCCAGTTCGTTGCCTGTCTCCATGTCGGTCACGCGATAAGAGCGGCGGCAAATCTGCACACACTCACCACGGTTGGCGGAGCGGTTGGCATTTTGCAGACTGAGATAGCACTTGCCGCTGATTGCCATGCACAGGGCACCGTGGCAGAACATCTCTATACGGATTTGCTCACCCGACGGACCGCAGATGTGCTGCTCCTCTATCTGGCGGTATATTTCTGCCACCTGATCGAGGTTCAGCTCGCGCGCCAGCACCACCACATCGGCAAACTGAGCATAGAACTTCAGTGCCTCAATGTTGCTGATGTTGAGCTGCGTGGACAGATGCACCTCCTGCCCGATGGAGTTGCAGTAAGTCATCACCGCCACGTCGCTTGCTATCACGGCAGATATACCGGCAGCCTTGGCTGCATCCACAATCTCGCGCATCAGCGGTATGTCCTCACCGTAGATTATGGTGTTTACCGTAAGATAAGTCTTTATTCCACGGGCATTGCAAGTTTCCGCAATCTCGCGCAGGTCGCTGATTGTGAATGTAGATGCCGAATGGGCACGCATGTTAAGTTTCTCAATGCCGAAATACACACTGCCGGCACCAGCCTGAATGGCAGCCGCCAAACTCTCGCGCGAGCCCACCGGTGCCATTATCTCATAGTCGTTTATCATTTCCACAATTCTGCTATTCTTTTTTCAATCTCGTTGTTCTCGATTACTCCAGCAAAGCGATTTGCCCCCATTCCAACGGCGAATACTGGCACAAAGCCACTGGTATGTCCTCCTGTGGTCCAGCCCACCACAGCCTTGCGGTTGAGAATCCTGATGGCGGCGGTTGCCATGAGGTTATCAACATAATATTCGCTCTTCACTCCATCTGCCTTGCCCTGCATGGTGCGGTCGTAAGCCTCTTTCATCTCAGCCTCGTCCTTCTCGTCCATTTTCACGCTGGTCCAAAGTCCAGTATGTTCAGCCACCATCAGCTTCATCACGTCAAAGGTGAAGGCATCCTTGTTCTCCTCCAGCTTTGCCAGCAGTTTTTTAGTGAGCGTGTTCTGCGAGCACTTCTGATTCCCAAGCACATCAAGATGAAGGTCGTAGTTGTTGTCACGCCCAACGGTGATTCCGCCGGTCTCATGGTCGGCAGAGATTACAATCAAGGTTTCATCGGGATGCTGTTTGTAAAAATTGTATGCCACGGCAATGGCATTGTCGAAATCTATGACTTCGTGAATGGCAGCAGCCGCATCGTTACCATGACAGGCATAGTCAATCTGTCCTCCCTCCACCATGAGGAAGAATCCCTTTTCTTTACCTTTATTATACAAGAAGTCAACGGCAGCCTCAGTAATCTGCGGCAGTTGCAGGTCAGTGGCGTTGCGGTCGAGGGCGCATGGCAGCTGGTTGCGGAACAGTTCTTCCCTGTCATCAGTCTGAGTGAGTATCACCTTCTTCTGCTTCCTGCCCTTTCTGAGATATTCGTCATAGCCCTTCAGCGTGGTGTAGCCAGCTTTTGTCACAATGTCCTCAAGAGCGGTCTGCTTGCCGTCATCGCCCTTCGGCTTGTGGAACCATGCTCCGCCAAAGAAATCGAAATTGGATGTTGCAAGCTGCTTACCTATCTCATAATACATGCCACGCTCAGGCACATGGGCATAGAACACAGCCGGAGTGGCGTGGTCGATGCTCACGCTTGTAGTGACGCCAACAGCCATACCACGTTTCTTTGCCAGCTCGCCAACAGTCTCAATGGGATTCGCCTTAGCCGAATCCATGGCTATTGTTCCGTTTGTGGTCTTTTCTCCTGCGCTCAGTGCCGTTCCCCCAGCTGCACTGTCAGTGGTGCCGTGACTCTTGGAATAAGTGTACGACAATCCCGCAACAGGAAACGATGTCATGCACAGCGGCACACGGCAATTACTGCCATTCATCGCGGCTCTGTAACGTTCGGTCAGGTTGATTTGGTTTACCCCCATTCCATCGCCAATCATAAGAAACACATACTTTGCCTTCTGTGCCACCGCCCCGATGGACACGCACAGGCACAACAATAAAACATAAATTCTTGCCATGATTCAAATTTTCTTAATAAAACACAAAATTAATACTTTTTCTTGGGAATGGCAATAATTCTTTCCTTTTTTTAATTTTTTTTAGGAGGAGGTAGTAGGAAGATGGTAGGAAAAGTAGGAGGAGTAAGAATGGTAAAAGGAGTAGGAATGTAGAAGGGGTAG